>CALKGI010000186.1 GCA_938085045.1 uncultured Alteromonadaceae bacterium | reverse complement strand
CAAACTCAAGTGCTCTGACCCCATTGCCTAGCCTCCGTACCACCAGCCCCCAACGAAGCCACAAATAACCTCGACCTAACCGATAGCAAAAACGCCATCAACAATCGCCCGAGCTTCAATCTCAATCTGCTCTAAATGCGCTTCGCCTTTAAAGCTTTCCATATAAATCTTATAAATCTCTTCGGTGCCCGATGGACGTGCGGCAAACCAGCCGTTTTCGGTGACTATTTTAAGCCCACCAATGCTTTGGTTATTACCCGGTGCATGGCTATGAACTTGTAAAATATCTTCGCCTGCCAATGTTTTAGCCGTTATCGCTGACTTATCTAAAGACTTTAACAAAGCCTTTTGCGCTACGCTTGCTGGTGCATCGATACGCTTGTACAAAGGTTCGCCATGTTTTGCGACCAGTTCTTGATAGAGTTCTTCAGGGTCTTTGCCAGTCACAGCCATTATCTCAGCTGCCAATAAACCCATAATAATGCCGTCTTTGTCAGTTCCCCATGTACTGCCGTCTTTTTTCAAAAAAGAAGCGCCAGCGCTTTCTTCGCCGCCAAAACCTAAGGTACCTTCGTTCATGCCTTTAACGAACCATTTGAAACCCACTGGCACTTCAAATACTTCACGCTCTAAATCAGCGACAACGCGGTCAATCATCGAGCTAGACACTAGGGTTTTGCCTATTCTGGTTTTTGCTGACCACAACTTACGGTGTGAGAACAAGTAATGAATCGACACTGCTAAGTAATGATTAGGATTCAACAAGCCTTTTTTGGTAACTATACCGTGACGGTCATAATCTGGGTCGTTGCCAATAGATACGTCAAATTTATCTTTGAGTTCAATCAAACGGGTCATGCAATATTTGCTAGAACAGTCCATGCGGATTTTGCCGTCTTTATCGATACTCATAAACGAGAACGTGGGGTCGATAATGTCGTTTACCAGCTCAATATCCAAATTATATTTATCTGCAATCACATCCCAATAATGAATGCCTGAACCACCAAGCGGGTCTATGCCAATTTTAATTTTGGCTTTGCTGATGGCTTCCATGTCGATGATGCTACCCAAATCATTAACATATTCAATGGCGAAATCACGAACGCTCACTTGTGGTGCTTTAATGGCTTGTTCGAAGCTAATGCGTTTAACTTGTGCAAGCTCGCTTTTTAGCAGTTCGTTCGCGCGGTCTTGTATCCAACCGGTCACATCGGTATCAGCTGGACCACCGTCGACACCGTTGTACTTCAACCCGCCATCTTCTGGTGGATTATGCGAAGGCGTTATCACCACACCGTCAGACAGGTTATCCGGATTATGACGATTATGAAGCAATATGGCGTGTGATATCGCAGGGGTTGGAGTATATCCACGGTCTTGCTGCACAACGATATTGACGTTATTAGCGACAAACACCTCAACTACCGAGCAAAATGCAGGCTCAGATAGTGCATGGGTATCCATGCCCAAAAACAACGGCCCTTCAATACCTTTGCTAAGGCGATGTTCACAAATAGCCTGTGCGATGGCCAGCAAATGGCACTCATTAAAGCTACACGACTGAGACGACCCCCGGTGGCCACTCGTACCAAAGCTGACTTTTTGTTGTGGATTGGCATCAATGTCAGGTTTTAACAGATAATAATCGGCAATCAGACGGGGAATATTAGTCAGATAACTTTGCGGGGCCGTTTTACCAGCCAGCGGGTGTAAACTCATATTTTTTTCCTGCAACAGGCCTTCGGCCTGAAATTAAAGCTTCTCAGTCAAAATCAGCACGTCAGTTTCATCATAGCCAAGCTGACTGGCCACTTCTGCTAACATCCATTTTTTACGGGTGGTGTTAGAGTTGGTCAATACCCAATATCCAGTTTCACCGATTTCTTTGGGGTTAGTGCTGCTACCAGATTCCATCAATTCTTCTTTTGATTTGGCAAAATACAGTCTGTCGCGACCCCTAATACCCAGTACGCATTCAAAACGGTCTTGGTAAGCTTTATGCAAAGCGTTGAGAATATATAAAAAGCGCCCTACTACGGTTGGCTGTTCTTCGAGTTCGTTCAACTCCAATTCATCAACCGCCACTGCTTTTTCTTCAGGCTCTGGCACGTGTAAAGGTTCGAACCCCAACAGACGGCGTAAAATGTCCGATGCATCTTCGCCTATCCGTTCTGTTTTTCCAGCGATGAACTGGTATAACTCATCATCTACTTTGATAATTTTCATGGTTCACCTTAATTTGGCCCTTAATGTAATTAAATACCTGATGCATTAGAACACCTGACACAATAGAACAAAGGGGGCAAAAACAAATTTGGCCGCTATTATACAAAGTTGTCTTCACACAACTCAATCGCAATCATTGATTTATCGACCTGTCCGGTGCAAAATTCAGCAAAATTGTTTCATGGATTTCAAAAATGTCGCTTCACTACGTTTATAAAGAGCATTCTAAAGAAAATGGCCAAAGCCAAACAAGTACGCAACACAGCCCTGTAGTTCTACTTCATGGCCTTTTCGGCAGCTTAGAAAATCTCAATGCCATTGCCAAATCACTACAACCGATGTGTGATGTAATTGCCATTGATTTGCCCAATCATGGACATTCAGAACATGTCAATACGGTCAATTATGGGCAAATGAGTGACGCCGTAAGCGAACTAATGAACGAATTAAACATTGATAAATTCTCGATAGTTGGCCATTCAATGGGTGGCAAAGTAGCCATGCAATTGGCCTTAAACAACCCTCACTGTATTGATAAATTAGTGATTGCCGACATCGCTCCAGTGGCTTATCCACCCAAACATAATGAAGTGCTCGAAGCGCTAAAAGACCTAGATTTGAGCCTTGTTAACAACCGAAAAGAAGCCGATGTTTTATTGCAACCTCTCATTAAGGAATTGGGAGTACGCAACTTTGTACTTAAATCGTTAGTGAAATCAGGCACAGGTATGACATGGCGATTTAACTTACAAGGCATTATCGATAATTATGCAAACCTTGGCCTAGCACCAGTTAGCAATGAAACCTTCGACGGACCCACAATGTTCATAAAAGGCGAAGATTCTGATTACATTGAAGCCCAACATCGCCGACAAATCGTGCAATTATTCCCCAACAGCAAAGCCCATGTAATAGGCGGCGCAGGGCATTGGCTGCACGCGCAAAAGCCTGAACAGTTCAATCGAATTGTTCACAGATTTTTATTTGGCTAAACCGACAACTTTCTTTGAACTTATGGTATACTTTGCGCCGGATTTTTTGCGGGTAATGATAAACGTGATCATAAGACAAAGGGCAGTATGTTTTGGCAAAACAGCTTAGCAATCTCAACAAAAGAGTAGATAGAAC
>CALKGI010000185.1 GCA_938085045.1 uncultured Alteromonadaceae bacterium | reverse complement strand
CGTTTCTACGATTTGCAATTGAAAGAAACTCAGTTGGAAGACGTCGCAGTAGACCAGAAAGTCGTCATGGCGGTGTCGCCCAATATGCCTTTTGAAAATGTCATTCGGGCTCAACAAGCGCTGAAACGATATCCGAGTTTTTCGGTGACAATATTAAGCAAACAATGGGTTAGAAAGTTGGAGCAAGTTAAATGAATCAGTTTAAACATACGTTGTATATTTACCTAGTGTTAAGCCTACTCATTGTTTTATCAATGACTGCTGAAGGGCGGCAGAAAGATAATGGGTTAAATAGAAAAGCGCTGGCCGACTTGATTGTCAAAGAATCGGTCAGGCAGGGGCTTGAACCTGCATTGGCTCTGGCTGTGGCTAAAGTAGAGTCTGACTTTACACCAGATGCACTGTCCAAAGCAGGTGCTCGTGGCGTTATGCAAATCATGCCACAGACAGCGAAAAATCTATATGACATTGCACCATATCGTTTGTATGATCCGGTGACCAATATCAGGGCTGGTACACAATTTCTACGACATTTACTAAATATCTATGATGGAAGGATCGAGATTGCATTGTCTCATTACAATGGCGGATCGAGAGTCAGAGGTAAGAATGGTCAACTCAGTATTATTCCTGCAACGAAGGGTTACGTCAAAAAGGTGTTGAAATATCGCCAGCAATATCGGCATCACCCAAGAATCATCGCTTTAGCCAATGGAGCGTCCTTGAATCGCGAGCATCACCATGATGAAACTTTGCCAATGTTAGGTCGCTCTGTTAAATCCAGAGTAGAACAATTGCAGGCGTTGAGATTGCATAATTTGACTAGGAATGGAAAGAAAACCGTAGAAAAGGGTACCCAGAGCCATTCAAAAATGTTAATAGTAAAATCATGGGAAAGCGTTTATCCGAATTCGTCAAGATAACAAAAGGTTAAAAAAGCCATGATTAAAGGGAAGCATCAAAAATCGACCAAGCATTATCTGAAGTATGTGCTTGGCGAAGGACTAAATTATCAGCTTAATGAACTGGAAGCGTGTCGTTGGCCCGGCAATGAAGGTATGCCGCAGTTTTCCAGTGATGATGTACAGAAGGTCAGACAAGCATTGGCCTGCGATATATATCGGACGGAGCTCATTTACCCATTGGCGTTATTGTGCTGGGCAACCACTGCCTATCATCATGGTCGGGGTGAGAAGATCAGAATTATCGATTTGTTGTTGGCATATGATGGAAGTGACAAAAAGCGCTTTTGTGCCTTTACCCATTTCTCTAGACGGATACAAACGGCATTCGAACAAGGATATACATCACCGTCCGGCGCGACTTCAATCAAACTCGATGGTGAAAAGGGAAAGTTGTTGTTGAGAGATGTCAGCTTTAATGACGGAGAGGCATATGTTTCGGTTTATAAAGTGTCAGTTTATGCTTGTTTCTTTGTATTTTTATTGGGGGTATCTGAAGTGTCTGCGCTGTTGAAGCTTATCGGCTCGGATGTTGAATTCGGCAACGGGAGTCTTTATCAGCCAAGACAATATGTTGACGCGTTGACGAAGATGATGACAAAGGTTCTGGAAGTGGATTTGGCTCAATACCGACAGTTAACAACTCATGCTCAGGAAAAGTTTTACATTATATCGAGATGGTTGGATGACATTGATATTGAGCCGGATGATATACGCGATGAGCATGTGTTGGCTTTCTGGCAGACTTTCAGCGTCAAAACGGCTGAGAACAATGACCGCGATTTCAGGCGATATGGCACCGTAGTCAATGACTTTCTCAATTATATTCAATCATTGGTCTATGCGGAACACTTTGAGCAAATGCATGTCATGGCTGATTCAGCGGATGGCTTAATCAATGAAAGCTATCTAGCTTCAGCTGTGGCTGACGATTTACTAGGGGTTGGTGTGCCAACGATGATTCAATGTCATCACTTTTTTGCCGCAGCAGGAATGACGCAACAGAACGAAGTGGATTTGACATTGCCCAGCCTTGAGAGCAAACAAGTCAATTACTTTTCGGAAATGGAAATGAATGTTTTGCGTGAATCTGTCAGGTTTGGGCTGGTAGAACGGGTATTGCCTTACAGCTTTGCGAGAAAGGTGGTTATGTCACCTTGGCAGAACAAGTTTTCGAATGATGGGGTTGAAAGCTGGCGCAATCCAGACAAGTGGTTACATCCGGCTCAGTGGTCTCCTTGTTTGGATTATGAGCGACATTTGCACTATTTACAGATGCTCATAGAGCGGATCAGTCAGGTGTCTCAAGCGATAGCTTATTTATTGGTTGAATACAAAGAATATACTGAGGATTTACCACAACTTATTGAAACGTTAGTTACGGAGTTGGAAGAATTGTCGCCTGAAAAGTTTGAACAAAGACTCAGTCATGCCCGAAAAGCTTTCAACAACTTGAAAAGAAAAGGCTTTAATGCCAAGTCAGGTGGGTTCAAACCTGAACTATTGGGACAAATGAGTGAGGCTTTGATGACGTTTTCCTTTAGCGCCCAACCTCTCAACAAAACTAACAAGACTCAAAGCCGTGTATTTAACAGCGAGCGCAAGTTAACCGACGCGTATTTGTCTGATGTAGACACTTTCAAGAAACATTTTGAAACGCTCTATTTAGCAGGAGAGAAATAATGACGACCGACACCACCTATTGTCCACGTATGGATGTCGCGAAAAAGGCATTCACAGCATTGTCAATCTTGTCTGAGGATTTGTCATCTAACAAATCACAGGCTAAGACTCCTTTTTTACCGTTTACTGATCTGTATTATTATGCCAAGGCCTTGATTGAGCCGTGGGATACCCCAAAAGAACACTATGAGAAAGTGGCTACGGTGATCAAATCATCCTGGAACTTACGGTTGAAGTGTAAAACACTACAACGGGATTTTCTCAAAGCTAAGACCCATTTGTATGGTGAACGCATTGCCGCTAGTAGTTCGAAGGAATATCGAGTGATTAATGGTTCCGGTTTTAATATTGAACTGTTTGAGATTGATGAGACGGAAGATCTGGTTGAGTTGGTGTTGAAAAACCCTGAACCGCATCATTTTGAC
Organism: uncultured Alteromonadaceae bacterium; assembly: GCA_938085045.1. Taxonomy (GTDB): domain Bacteria; phylum Pseudomonadota; class Gammaproteobacteria; order Enterobacterales; family Alteromonadaceae; genus JABSOG01. The sequence continues at coordinate 16,641 of CALKGI010000185.1, read as the reverse complement.
CAAGGCGTTACCATGTTTATTATGACAAAAGATATCTCAGGATTAAAACCAACTATTGATGATCCGGGTTGTTTAAAAATTACTTTTGGGCCTCTCAATAAAGTGAATACCACTTCTGTGTTTATCAACAAATATCAGTCGGCTCATTCGTTACTGATGAGCTACAATTGTGAGTTGTTTATTTTTTAGGATTTTTCCATGCTGGCAGATAGTAAAGTTCATGTATATATTCCGACACCTGATGGATTGGTGGGGTTAAGGCAAATCGTCAATGCAGGTACAAACGGGACCGTAAGACAAGGAGGGTTTGCTTATGGCGAATCGTCAGAAGGTCTGAATCCTGTTTCATATAGTAATTTTATTCGCGAGTCTTTCAGCCATGATATTGGTATTGCGCACAGTCCTTGGATATTAACAGTAGGGGGAGATAGACAAGAGGAAGAGAAGGAAATCAATGCAGGAAAGAGTTGGCATCTGGCTGTGTATTTTTCACATCTGCTATATGAGGCTGGAACGCTTGCAGAAGTGCCAAAAGACAAATCAAGAAAAATGACTGAGCGGGATTACACTTTTATTCTTACCGGTGAATTCTTCTCGGAATCGGAAAAGCTGCAAAGAAAGGTGACCGGGGTAACCGGGCTCGATTCAAAAGTACAGGCTTTTTTTGATGATCTCATATCTGAAGATACACACCATGTTGAAATTAAAAAGCAACTGGGTGCGACCCATAACGACTGTGGCATAAACCACATTGTTTTCGTTATGCCAAAGGTCAATTTTGAGGAATTGTTTGAACAGCGTTTCTCTTTTTCCATTGCAGACAAGCACTATACATTTGATCAAAGCAATGATAATTCTGGTTGTGTTTCTTGTCATTTTAACAGCCTCAATGTGTCTTTTTACGGTGTTAAAACTATCGGACATGTCGTTGATTTGTTGCCTGGTAGTGCCAAGAATTCGATCGCGCAGGTATTCAGTGAGATAGTGAGTCATGGGATGGGAGAAAGCTACAATGGTGAAAAAACTAATGAACAGCCTGTCGATGACAATAATGCGGACAATCATTCAACGGGTGATACAGCAACTAAAGATCATGTAAGTCAGGATTATCCGACGTTTACAGAAGTGCCGATGGAGAAAGGTTACTTTATCGCCAAATATACTGCCATCGGAATGGGGGCGCTGACAATACTCTGTGGTGTATATTATTTTTATCTTGTCGGATAAAAATCCGGCCAGTCCCTTCATTACCTTTGATGAGCAATCAAACAGTAATGAAGAGGGGTTACCATGCACAAATGCTTATGTTGGTTATTTTTTCTGGTTCATGCCTTTTGTCAACACGCAAAAGCCGCTGATACGCCAAACTTGTTGGTGTTGGGTACTGCAACCAAACCTGTTGCAGGCTTTCAGGGTGATGTAGCTGAACGGCTTGGCAGCCAGTTCAGTCGCAGAGGATTTGATACCTACGATTTCAAGGTGATCCCCGGACTCAATAAGCGACGTTTGCTGCTAACAGCCAGTAATGCTCAGCTGCTAAATATGGCTCGCTCAATAGAAAGCCCACCCATAGATATTGTCTTGGTTTTTAAGCTTGACTTTGAACCTTCGGTACGTGGACAGTGCACCGGGCAACTCAGCCTGAACGGTAAACTCATCAACGTAAACAGTGGCAGAGTGTTGGAACATTTGAACATCGAAAACACAGTATCTGTAACGACCCGAAACCACTCGCACAAACGTTACTGTTCAACGCCTTCATTTGTCCGGCAAGTGAATCATCTAAGTGATGATTTTGGTTACCTGATGTCACAAAAGCTTGAAAAACAAGCAAGCGGTAATTATGACAAGGACGAGAAGAGTGAGTTTGAGAATGCATTGGTGACAGAGTACGTTCTGAGGTTTGTTGATTTTAATAAAGAGGAAGTACTGGCTATGGAAGAGTATCTGGTACTCTTTGGTGGCTACAAAAGTCACCGATTGGTGACAGCACATTATTCAAATATGGAATACTGGTATAGGAGTCGTAGTGGCACAGCAAGACTTGACAGAAACCTTAGTAAGGTGTTGCAAAAGTCCGGTATTTATGGACACGTTGCATTCGATAGGAATACTTATACAGTATATAAAATAAGTAATATTAAACTGTAAGAAAAATATTAATTTATTTCAAATAGTTAACATAAAATCTCAACAAAAGGGAAAATTTCTGTTGCAGTAGTTGAAAAGCATGCCTAGTATGGGTATAGATAGCTATTGCATTGTTATATGATCCAGCCAAGTAAGTGATTGAATGGCTAGCGCGGATCGATAACAAAGCCGTCAGAAGCGATAACAATACTAAAAACTGAGATTCGTGTGCGTTTTGAAATAAAAATAAAAACAGTGTTGAATGCCTGGCTATTGCTGCTTGGCTGCGCTTTTACCACATTTGCTGCAGAGGCTTCATCGCCTATCAGTAAGGTACTGTGGTTACCCGAGCATCAGCACAGTACCGATATGATTATGGCTATCGGCAAGGGTCTTGCCAATATTGAAAACGGCACTGACTTGAATACTGGCGGTTCTTTTCCCTGCACAGATCTTGATATCAAGGCGAAGTGTTTCAGTCGTTTATCAATCGAAGAAAAAATAAATACCATTTGCAAGCTTGATCCGGAGAGAGCCTGCTCCGATACTGTTGCGCTCTATCAGGTTGACTATACCTCACATAAACATCTGAACATTAAGATTTTTATATTCGATGGGGCCCATACCCATCAAATCAAAAACATCCCTTTGAATTTGACTTATTTTAAAGATAATAACGCCGACACGAGAGAAATCGCCGCGAATATTATCCAAGAATATAATGCAAAGCATAGGCACCAAGTTGATAACATTATTGATAATTTTGGCGGAATGATTCGATTCTCAAATCACTTGAGTACTGGTCAGATAGATGAATTGAGTGATTTAATCACAAATCAACCATTCTATGTTGGTCAGGACCTGACACAAACCCAATCTCTTTCTTTTGTCGTTGACAAGCAGTTTGATGTTAATAAATTTACTGTGTTGATGCATGGCAATGGGTTTAAGGATTTAAGTATCGTAGCGAAAGGCCCGAAGGTTTATCAAGTCGTTGACAAAAAAGAAATTCAGATTGTTAGATTTTTATTTTTGCTTTTCTTTATTGGTTCTTTGATTGCTTTGGCTAGCTTTATGTATCTTTATCCTGAACGCTACAAGGTGTACAGACTACGGGAGCTGGCAAGGCAAAGGAAAACAACTGAATGGATCCGGCTCTATGGCAAGTCGCCAAGTGTCGGTGAGCCATTTGCATCCCGTGTAGAGGAATTTGAAGAACTTCAAAGGCAAGCAAGTGATTTATGGGACATATTGCTGAATAGTTTGAATCAAAATAGCATTCCTTCGAAAAGTGAGTTAAAAGAGCAGCTGACAAACGTTAAGCAATTGGATGACACTGCGGCGGCTTGTCAGCTGTTTGATAATCGTAATCACGTGATAGAACTCAAAGAACGTTGGCGTAAATTGGCGACAGAAATGCCCGTTGATATGGACCGAGTATCAACATGCTTGAAAGACATAAAAAATCTTGCGAACAAAGTTGGTGAGGAGTGTTTTAGTTACGAACTAGCCTCTATAAACGCACCTGAAACGGGGTCTATCAAGCGTGCAAGGTGGTCCTTTCCGTTTAAATGGATTGCTATTTCATTAGTTGTGGCGGTCCCCAGTTATTTTGCAGTGGCTTCATATCGGGGGCTTAAATCGTTCAATCCTCTGGATCGAGAAGACGTCAAAGCGCAATTATTTGCTCACTCGGATATATCCGGTTTAGTGACTAATCACCATTACTTAAGTTGTATTCATAGTGGAGCTTGTGAACCACCCCCGTGGGTCAATGAGAAAACCTATCAAATTAATTTGGAGCGGGTATGCGGAGCAGAACAAGCCAATGATTTGAGTGGACCTGTCAAAGGTTTGAGTTTAGCTGAAATTAAAAGCTTTATGGCATGGCTGAATCGTAAGGGCGATAGAGTGAGTTTGCTGAGCGAGAGCGAGCAGGTGAATGAGTTAACAGCTCAGAACCAAGACCATTCGGGACAATGTGAATACTATGAAATTCGAGCGGGTGACTTTTACACTGAAGGTGATTTGGATGCTGTTTTTAGATTTAAAAAAGTACTGTAGAGATATGAATAAGTTACTAATAAAACTCATTGTCCTGTGTTCCGGTTGTCTATGTTTCTCAGTACAAGCCAAACTTGAGCTACATAATTGCCATGATCAAAGTGAGAATTTTGCCTTGTTGTTGGGGGTGTCCAACTATGAAAATCTTGCCACTTTGACCAGTGTCGGTCCTGGCATCAACAAATTTAAACAGCATTTTGTTGCGGCAAACAAAAGCAAGACCGACCAGGACTTATCAATGTCCAAGTATTGTTTGTATGTTTACCATAACCCTAAAAGTACCGTTGGACCTACGATGTATCGAAATGAGGTGTTAAAGCCCTTTGCCGAGGCTATAAAAAAACAAAAACAGGCGGGCAAAGTCAATAAAGTGCTGGTGTATCTTGGTGGCTATATCCATGAGACCGGCACAGACCTTAAGCTACTCACCCATGGTAATCGGTTGGATTCAGATGATGAAGGCATGATTTCATTGGTTAAAGATGTATTCCCAATTGTGAGTAAAGGAGAGCTGTTCAGTATCGTTTTGATTGATGGTTATCGACAACAATACAGAGATGCTCTGAATTCCAATCGTAGGTTTAAAAAGGCTACAGATGAGGTTCGCAATGCACTACTGGACCACTCAAGTGCAAAGGATGCCAATAACGTGGTGGTTTTTTTCCCATTTCAACAAACGAGTCATAATCATCCCCGTATCGAGAATAATGAGCAATTGGAAAGTCCCTATAGCAGTCAACTACATAATCTTTTCAATCAACCGAACAATTTTCTCTACGCGGCTGAAACCGCCAAAGTGGCCGGTAGGGCACAAAACATCAGCCGTGAACAAATACCTCATGACCTTGCGGCAAACCGAAGAGAATGCCGACGAGACCCTGAAAATTGCCAACGATTCTCGTATATCTACCGTTACAGTAAGGATGGAGATACTGCCAATCTCGGCGTGGGTCCAAGCCAGAAAATGACGCTTGAAGAAGTATTGATATTGAAGAATGAAGAGGCAGCGCTGTCCGAACCGCTTTGGGCCTATTTATTCTATGTCGATAACAATCATTCAGATGATGCCGCTAACGTTTTAAAGCCTTTTCTGGCACAGAATAATGCCTTTGCAGAAGCGCTGGCCGGTCTCCAGTCAGGTCAATTCAGTGGCCGCCCATTTGCCACTGGTATTGAACGATGTATGGATAATTTGGTTGCGGGGAAAGATTTCTTCCATTTTATTGGTGAGTTGACTGACTGGGATCAACTACGCTCTTGGCAAAAAGAGGAAGTGTTGAATAACTTGCCCAAGGAGGTATTGCGACAATTTATCCGCAGAACCGACTTTGCCAAGCTCAACATTAGTGGTGCCGATTATTTTAATAAATGGATGAAGTTGCTGAATGAGACTTCTCTCATAGGTAACGATGCCATCGAATTTAATGGTAATGCTAATTTTGCACTGGGTTTTTCTTTGTGTCAGCTGTTTTACTCGGAGAAGCATAAACGCTATATGGGTACAGTGGCGTTTAATGCAGATTTTACCCAGGATTTGACTGCTACATTAGAAGGCGCTGTAGATACGCAAGATAAAGCCAAAGCCATTTCCAAGGAAATCAGCGATAAATTGGGTGAGGTCATGCAGTTACAGGCATCAGCCCGCGGTTGTGACAAATTGAGCGAGACATCCAACCAAGATAATAAAACCATATTTAATACCGATATGGAGCGACAATGTATTCAGGGACAACTGCAACCCTATATGGACTCACCCAGCGTCGATGGCAGTTTGTTGCGAGAGGTTATGGGCTTTGCTTACTTCAATTTTGCGACTGGTGATTGGCAGCTATCTCGTGCCCATCGCAATTCATTGAATATGCAGGTTGTGAAGGAGATAGAAAGGATAGCCGGGCAACAACCCAAAGTAGTGATTGATGTGCTGGTGATTGGTTCCAGCTCGACAATGCCTTACCCACCTAAAGGTGATGGAACTCCTTTTCGTGAGCGATTATTTTTGCCCGCAGGAATACTGGATAGATACTCGCCGTATTGTGACAAACAGTCTGATGAGGCTTCGCTGTCAATCACGGAAACGCAAATAAAAGTGTCTGGTTATGACAAGGTTCAGTTTATCAATAATAATTGTGCCTTGTCTTATGCCAGAGCATACAACGGCGCGAAGTTTCTTCAAAAGGGGCTGGCAGCGCTGAATCGGCAGCAAGTTCGTATTCGTTTTGTAGGCAAAGGTGCACAGAGTAATGGTATTGAGGCGCAAAATATTAAAGTTGAGTTCAAAGTCAACAATAGCAATCGCGGTCAAAAGCAGTGACTAAAAGTTGATAAAGGTTAATAACAAAAGTGGAGCAACAGGCATGAGTGACAATCAAACCAACACGACCAAGTCGGTGGATAATCTGGAGGACGAAATTCGCCAGGAAGGCATTGAATTTATGCAACGAGAAGTTTGTGGCGTTGATGAAGTCAAAAAACATCTGAATTCTGTTTATGTCAGCCCACTGGAAAAGGAAATCGAAAAGCTCAAAGTGGCCATTGATTATATGGAAAATCAGGGTAATCGTGAAAGATTGTGTGGTTCAAAATTATTGGATATTGATGACACAATAAAAGATAACCCTTTCTTAGTTGAAGTATTCAAAACCCTAAATGGTTATAAAACAGAAAATAAAGAGTATGAACGGGCCAAATCCGAGTTGGAAAGCAAGCAGACTGAGTTGATTGAGCTGGAAGGGCAAATAAAGGCCGCTGAATTACAAAAAGAACAAAAAGAAATTGAATTGAAGACCATTACTGAACTGTTCAATGAGCAGAACCCGGAAATGGCGAGAAAATTGGCGCAATGGAAAGATGACAACAAGTCCCTAGAGGAACAACTCTCGTTGTTGGATGACGAGCTGGAAGCTGAAGAGAAGAAAAGGCTCAGTAACAAGGAAGAGTTGAGCAAGCTGGAAGCTCAGGAAAAAGAATTACAACAACAACTTGAATATGCGCAAACCAAAGAAGAAATTAAAGAGTGTGATGGCAACTTGAAAAGCATTGATGACGACCAGCAGAAGCTTCAGGCTTTGATTGACAAAAACTTGCACGGAGAGTCCTTTACTGGTGATGAGGTGAAAGAGTTAAAGCTACTTGCCGCCAAATATGAAGGTTGGTCGAAAGAGTAAAAAGCACATTGATTGTGTGATTGTTCAGGCGGAGATAATAAAATTAAAAGGTACTGACAATGATTGGTTTTTTGGTAAAGCTTATAATTGGACCAAAGCCGAAAGAGGTTTTAGAGGCTTTAAAAAGTTACCGTAAGCATGTTGAAACGGTAAAGACGCTGCAACATGCGTTGGAGGAGACGCTGGTTCAGTCTGCACAAGCCAAGACCGACGAACAACAGCGCGTTCTGAAATTGGCCGAATTGACAGAGCAGGTTGATGCTGTTAAGCGTTCCTTTACATCCAGAGCTGCGTGCGAGGAGTCGATCGCTGCGATCAAGGACTCGTTGGGTGATATGCAGCTCACTGGGAAAAAATTGAACACACACAACGCCGAATGGGAGCAACTGGTTGCTCATGCTTTACCGCGGTACAATAGTGAAGCGGTCGAACATCAACTTATTTCAAACTTGGCGCAAAGTCGTTCGCAAAGGATCACCAACATGCTCAAGGTGAATGATACCTTACATAAGGTGAGTGAAGATGCGCTGTTTGAACATAGAGCTAGGCTGTTGGATGCCAGTGATTGCTTCAAAGCCGCCCGGTTCGAAAAAGAGTCAAAAAAGTCGAATCTTTTTGAAAGTTTGGCCCATGTAGATAAGTCCAAGATTGGTAGTGTGAAGGAGGTAGAAGGGGCGCTGTATGCCAAAAGGTGCAACATTGAAAGTATCAAGGGTCCTATAGAGGCTCATCAAAATAACATGGCTAAGATTGCGGCTGCGGTGGCGCAATTGAATGACGTTCAAACCCTTACTCTTGAGTTGAGTAACAGTGGCCTTGCAATTGACGAACAAAAAGTGGCAGTCCAGGCGCTGGCCAATCTGCAAAGACTGGGTCTGAAGCCTCGAACAATTGATTATCGGTTGGCGGAAGTGAACACTCGTCTTGCTCAACAGTGGCAAAATAAAACGGTTAAGCTTCACACTTGCCTTGACTCTTTCATCAATATCTTACAAAAGCCCCCCTTTAATCGCCGAGATTACCTGCTGTCTTTGTTATTGCGGATTGACCAGATCCAACAAAACCAAAGGCAGTATAAGCAGAGCTTATTCAACTCACCCGGTATTTATTCGATGATAATCGGTGCGGATACGGTTGAAGAAGTCAAAGCGCAGCAAATCCTCAATGAAACCAGCAGGATTGACACGGCGGATGCCATTGCCACAAGTCGGGATAATCATGGCAGAATGATGGCGGCTTCTGCACACTTGCAATCATTGACTGTGATTTTGCAAGGCGTGGACAAATGTGAACAGGTTAAAAGCACTGAAGCGCAGGTTAACGCAGAGGTTCATCAGCGTCAGTCGTCACTCGGGCAGCCGATTGAATTGGGCTCGACTGCCGAACGTGAAATCAATACATTGATTGAACTTAAAAATACCCGCACTGGTGCTTTACTGGAAACCTCACAGTTGTGCGGCGATATATTGGTTGATGCCCCCTTCACTGAGCGCAATGATTTACTGGCGCTGCAAAGTCATATCAGAGCGAACCAATCAGCCGTTACAGCCAAAGAAAATCAGTTAAAAGCCCTAGCTGGCGGTATTGATCTAAATGCACTACAAAGCGTTGACGAAATAGCGTTGCAACTTGGACATTCAGTCGATATTTTGGCGCAGCGACGAAGTGATGCTCAAGCGACTGAACATTGTCATGCAATGACTGTCAGCTGTCGTGCTTTTGTCAAAGATTGCCTTACATTGGATCTTGCTGTTAGTCAGTCTGGTGAAGCGTCAAAGCGTTATCTGTTCCAAGCCCATTACCTAGAGAACACCATCCATAAGCTGGATGCGCCTTTGCTGGTAGTCGAGCGCATTGAATTACTTTCCGGCGGCTATGTGGATAAGTTGGCCTATACCATCAGTGATTTTCAAATCACTCGTCAGTTGGTTCTTGACATTATGGTTGGTATGCCATTTGCCTTGCGTAGGCAACTGTTAAAGCTGGGCGAAAAGGTGCAAACCTTCAGGGACCGGGTGGCGCAAAAGACTGTAGGCTTGCAGGCTGAATTGGGTTCGGTTGAGCCAGAGCTGATACTATCAAGTGAGCAGGTAAGGAGAGATCAAAACGATTGTAAGCATCGGCTAGACAAAGAAGCAGCACTGTTGTTGCATCATGAACAGCATCAATTCAATATTCAGCAAGCCATCGGTTTACTTGTCGAGCGTGTGCGAGCCGGGGTGAGTCGTAGAGAGTTGAATGGCGCGATCCAATGCTGGTCAAAGGAAAAGCAAGCGGGTGAGGATTATTGTTTGCAGTTTGTTGAGCATGATTTGGTTTGGATGGTTGAGCAATACGAAGCGCAATGCCTGTCAGACAAATTGACCCGAGATAGTAAACGTTTGGTCATTATCAGCTTATTGGAACGATTTTTCGCGGAGCCGGTGTTTGAACTGCGTCGGTTATTGCTGACAACTCTGGGGCACAGTGAAGCAGAGTGCAACTCATTAAAGTCGCGGCGTCAAACATTGAGCCGGACTAACAGGGATCGTCCGGTCCCAACCGACAAACGATCGGTTGGTATTGAAAGCGAACTGGAGCGTGTAAAACAAAAACTTTATAAGGTACGGAACTGTTTCAATAACCTTGAACAGTTTGTGCCACACTTGCAAGATTTTGTCGGGCAGTTGAAAACATCTGTACTGAAAAATAAAAAATTGACTAAAGAAATCGCGAAGTTGAACAAAGATTGTAGCGCTATGCATAAGGTCAAACGACAAGCCAGTGATCATAAAAAAGAATTTGATACTGAGTATGTGATCAACAAAACCCATGCTCAATGGTTGGCCATGAAGCTTGAAAACCAACAATCCCGGTTGAAGACTACCCAGGTATTGGACAAATCTATTGGACACCCGATATTTACTGACACTCAGAAACTGGTTGAGTTAAGTGAGTTGATACGCAAAGTTCGACATCAAATTACAGAACAAATAACGGCTAAAAATGAGCCGTTGATCGCGTCATCGGTTGATCAGAAAAAAGGTGAGAAAAGTTTACAAATTGCTCTGGGTGATAATTTGGAGGCTCAACATCAACGCCGTATTCAACAGATTAAACAACAGTGCAATCAACAGGAGATTGTGGATAAGCGTAGCTCAATCTCGGTATTATCGACTGAGTCGAAACGTAGTTCTGAACTTCAGCAAAATGAGCTTGATGAATTTATGCGAGGAAAGCACCAGCTCGCAATTGATATAGCCAAGCAGGAAACCGAGATTGAGCACTTGAAGTTAGGCCGCGGTCCTATAGAAGAGTTTTTGGCTTTACTCCGCCATACGGTTCAGAATGTGCCGGACAAAGTTGAATCTCAGCAAATTCGGGAAGGGGAATATTTGCAGAAGAGGCAGGATTGCACTGTTCAATTGGCATCCATGTTGAATAACCTTGCTGACCGCAAACAAGTGGTCAAGTCTTCTTGTCGTGAATTTGCTCGTTTGGGCGTGACCAAGCAAGGCAGTGCAGGATTTTCGAGCCGACTATATTTAAGCGCTGTAAAAGTCGACTATTTGACTCCAAGAGTTTTCTTGAAGTACTCATTTGTATTGGCGGCATTTGTTACTGAGTTAGCTTTTTCCTATCTGGCAATCAAGCAGTACTTCCCGGATAGTTCGTGGTTTTTTGACCCCGGTTACTATGCCAATTTAGACGATGGTATTAAACAATGGATGAATATAATAATGCATCTGCTTCTGGTTGCCATTCCATTAATTTATTGTATATCTAAACTCAGGCAATATTGGCACGATAAACTGTATTCAGGGATTGTCCAATCTAATTCTATTGCAGCCAAGACTGTAAGCTTGTGGCGGCGTTGCGCTTTACCTTTGAGCATACTGATGATACTTGCATTTTTGAGGGTTTATTCTTGGGTAGAGCAAGGTCTTGTTACTTTTGATAGCAAAAGCTGGGTTAAATTTTTTGTTCTGTCTTTTCTGTCTGTTGGCATCGGTGTTGTTCTGCCCCTGCTGGCCACGAAAAGTATTGCCGGTGTTGGTTTTGATAATCGTCGTCAGTATGCGATTGACAAAATGTTACAATGGGCACAGAAACCTTTTCGATCACAAGCGCCACTATCGGCGTCACCAAAGCAGTCTCAGCCATTGGTTTTAAAGCAAACAGTGGAAGAGCAAAACTCTGACACTGATATTGAATCGTCAGTTGATATGAAAAAAGTTGGTTATTGGAGTCGCAATCGGGATGTTATGGTAATTGCATTGACATGCATCCTAATGGCAGTTGGATTCGGATTCAGAATGTATTTGAGGTGATAAATGTTAGATAGTAAATTAAAAGGGAAGATTCTTTTTACACTGTTAATCGGTTTCCTCTTATTTGGAGGTATAGAAATATACTTTCTGATAGTAGAAACGCAAGTAAAACATGAACAAGAACAGGAAGAACAAGAAATAGCGCTCATAAAAGCAGAGAAACTAAAAAAACTCACCCATTTGGAGTTTTATTTTGCTGAGCCACAAACTCATGAATTACCGAATTTAATAGGGCATATCAATACCTTTCTAGCCCAGGTTGATGATAACGTTCGTATCAAGGCCGCATCAACTGTCAGATTGATTCAATTCAATACAAATCAGCAAATGGTCGAAAATAAGCAAGATAAAAAAGGCTTTTACGAAAGCTATAAAAAATCTGAACTTAGCGAGTCTAAAAGGCAACAAATTGCAGATGAGATATGGTCACGATATACAGGAGATGTCGCCGAGGGCGTGTCTGGAGGTGATGGTACTTTACCCAACTATCCCCAATTGCTGAAAAAATATCAATTAGGCTATAAAATTGAATATCTGAATGTGATGCGGGAAATCAAAAACACTTTCAAGGATGATATTGTTGACAGTGATGCAGAGGCATACAAAGCCTTCATATATGGCAATATGGATCATGCTGACAGCAAATATGACTTTGTACAGTGTCCCGGAGTTGAAGGCGAAAAACTGGATATTACAACAACCTATAAAAAGCGAGCAGGATATCAGGCGCTGAAAGACACCTATGCTTTACATGTGCCTGATTCGTTATCTGACTTGGCTGTTGATGTTCATTTTATATTGAATAGTAAAAATCCAGGTTATGTTGGTGCCGAATGTGACCAGCACTTATCCCGCAAGTCGGCTGCATTCAAGCCTACCTTCGAACACCTGCGAAAGTTTTGGTTTTCCATGTTTCCTGAGATTAAACCACCCAATATTCGCTGGGAGCTTTCTCCATTGGAGGTGACAGAAGGAGAAGCTGTCATCAAGGGTTCTTTCTACTTTGGAAAAACCAAATCAAAAAATTGAGTTAAGCTGAGCCTCACCTGCATTATTTTTACTGAATTTTCATGATGGGCGGGAAAAATTCCGCCATCCCCCTCATTCTCCGTATTGAGTTTAATTTTAACTGAATACGGAGTTCACCATGAATCATCTGACTCAATCCTGCCGGCTGCGTACGCTGCTGGCTTCGACTACGATTTTGGCTTTGTCTGCCTGCAGTTCAACCACACCACTTGTGAATTTTGACGTCACAGGCAAACTCAACGACTGTGAGCGTCGTGCCGTCAAGCTTGAACAGACGGCGCAAAAAACGGTTTCCTATGCCCAATACAATGCCGCAGCCAACACGCTGAACAACTGTCTTGCTGAGGTGTCTCCTCACTCGACGACAACAGATGTGGAGCAGCGCATGCAACTGCACGCAATGATGATCCTTAATCGACTCAAAGGCGGTGACGCCGGTGGCGCGGCTCAAGAGCTGGCAACATTCAAACGCGATTTTGCGGGTCAAGATCTATATTTCAGTGATATGACGTCTTTCATTGATACGGCCACCGTGTTGCTCAGTCACAGTGCGGTGGAAAAACATCAATTGTCTATGATGAACATCAACAGCACATTGCGTGAAGATACTGAGCGCAAAATCTATTGGTTAAGCCACTAACAGGAGCAATTACTCATGAAGTCACCTACTTTACCTAGTCTCACATTGCGTGGACCGTTTATCGTTTTTTTTGTTGGTCTTATTTTGTTGTTGACTTTTGGTCTGCAAAACGCGCAGGCCGAAAACTGGGAGCCGATCTCGTCAGATAAACTGGTCAAACTGCCTACTAAGATCATCGAAAAAAGATTGGAGCAAGATTTCAATGATTCGCCGATTGCTGCCCGAAAACGCGACATAGCCAAGCAAATTGACGGCAAAGTCCATGTCGTCGGAGAGCTGAAAGATGCCATTGCAATGGCTGATGAAGAAGCGGCAAAAGATCTCAAATTCAATTTTATTCGCGCCAAATCTGAGCATCTTGACCTGTTGCAGACGTTTCAACAACTCCGTCAACAAGAATTGAAAGCCAAACAAAGCACTTATCAGGAAGTTTTGGCGAAGTTACGCCATAAGGCACAAATGCCGGTCAGCTTAACAAAAGCGGAATTGATTGATGCCCAGAACAAAGCGAATGCCAGAATGGAAAAGGTGCTCAGCCGCGTCGACAGTGTCGTATCCAACTCCGGTTATTCTGAGCAGTCAAAATACGCCACTGAATACAACTTCAACCTGAAAAAACTAGAGCAGCTTAAACAAGCCTTCAGTAAACGCCAAGGAACGTTGTCACCGACCATCAATGGGGTCGAAGTGACGTCAGAAGAATATGTGCGTCAATTGCTGATGAACATCTCTACTGAGCAGTCATTGTTGGATCAGGAAGCGTTGATGCTTTCCTACATGGCCCAGCTGGTTGCATTGGACAGCCAGGATCTGGAGTATGAACTGTCCTACGGAAAAGACGGTAAGCCGACATCAAATACCGTTAATAAAACATCTACATCGGCAGATTTATACTTGTGATCCAGCGTTTATTCAACAAGTACAAACGAGCATTTAACAAACACAAACAAGAGGTTTTTATTATGAAATATCTGACTTTCCTAACAATTGTCATTATGGCTTTGGGTTGGGGGCAATCTGCCCATGCCGAAAACCTCCAGACACTGGAGAACCTTGAACGAGAACGAGCGGCATTGGTTTATGCATTTGCCCAACCCAATTTAAGTGCTGATGTACGGATTGCCAAAATTCAACAAATGTACCGGCGCATTGCTGATGTTGAACGTATGGTGATGCGTGATGAACGGCTCACTGGCAATGAAAACGCTATGGTTAAACGGACTTTCCACCAGTACGACATCAGCTTTTTAGTTCACGCTTCAACAGAGAAAAATAAACCGATTGTTACTCATTGGTTGGATCAACTCAACATCAATACCCAAGCCATCAAATCCAGCCATGCGGGAGATCGCTGATGACTTTTGCACAGAGCGACTTACCAAAAGTTATCAATGAGGGCCAAAGCAGAACGAGGTTTAACTTTGTCGGTATTTGCCTTGGCAGCTATGTGATTCTGTTGGCGGCTCTGAGTTTTGTTACTCAAATGAACTTAGCGGAGATATACAACTGGATTGAGAAGTACTTCAGTGCCAGCTTTCTGGTTGGTTACGTGCTGTTGGTATTTATTGGTGGTTATGCCGGACTTAAAGTGACCAAAGCAGGAAACCGGTTCTACTGGTTCGAAGTTGGTCAGCAGTGTGCTTCCGGTATCGCCACTTTGGCACTGACCTATACCTTGCTGGGTATCAGCCTCGGTATCGGCAGTTTGTCAGAACACACTCTGACACCGGAAACTATACCAGCGCTGATCTCTGGGTTAACAAAACATTTTTCTACCGCGTTTTTCACGACAATCATAGGCCTGCCGACATCCAATGCCTTACGTGCCTTTATCGGCATCCGCCATGCGGCAGTTAACGAAAAAGGAAACTGAAAATGAAAATGAAGAATTTGTTTTATATGATTACTGTCATTGCCTTGGGTTATCTGGCGTACTCCCAATTGGATTGGTCACAGTCAATTGCCAGTATCTCTCCTTCGAACCAGCTGGAGAAAATAGCTAGAGTATTGGACAAATCCATGGATGATAAGCTGACATCCCACAAGAAACACAGCAAGGAATCCTGGCATCAGCTAGAAGTCAGATTTAACGCCAGAGTGGCAGATCTGGAAAAACAGATTGCAACGCTTAATGAGGTGTTGCAGTCACGATCTGACACTGTTGAAGTTAATACAGTCTCTCGTGTCAACGGTTTTAGCGATGGCGCGGTAAAGCACATTGGTCTTCAGGCTTTACCTGTCGAATCACAAAACGTAGTAGCGCAGAACCATGATTATATTGAAGATAAGCAGGCGGTCTTGAGAGCGCTTTCTGATCGCATGACAATGACAGCGCTTGAGGCTGTGGTTAAGGATAAGTAAGGGTGAACTATGAAGGGGTTTATTTTCAAAACTCTATTGGTATTGATGACCATTGTGGCTGCCATTATATACTGGCTGTCACTTTGGACTTATCCGGATGATGTAGAGGAACGTCCTGATAAAGTCCAAATTGATAAGCCGAGCGTGACTATTTCGAGTGTGGCTTTTCCACCCCCGCTGGTATCTTTGGGTGGTGTCAAAGATGAGCAAAAACTTACTGAGGAACAACAAGTGAAGTCTAAAGCAACGACTTCGGCCAAGAATAAAACCGATGACTCTGTTGCTCTCTACCAAAGCATTATTTCGGGTAACGGCCCGGTTTTAGAACTGATTTGGCCGGATAATCGGAAAGAAAAAGAGGCTCTTTATCATGTCTTACATTGTGCAGGCATGCGTTTGGGTGTGTATGAAAATGGTCAGGTAAGATTGATTGAAGAGTATGACAAGGCCAAACCATTTAGTGAGTTGGTCAGATTTGTATCTGGTTCATTATCTGCCGAAGAAAATAAGTTGCTTCAAGGAACCAATAATGGCACGAGTGTCGGCAATGGTATTGTCCGTTTGATGCCGATGTTTCTGGATTTGACTTTTATATCTATCTTGTCTGCAGAATCTTCAAGGTTGTCAGAAGCTCACAGTATTCGTGGTTATTATCGATTGACTGGCAACAGCTTGTCTATTATCAATGTTACGGCAGATAAGCAACGTATCGTCCCGCAGATTAAGCTGTGGGGGCCGATAACCACTTGCTTAAATTAACTTATTTGATGAGCCTCTGCCTGTTATTCTGGTCAAGCGCAATCGGACACGTGACTTTGTAATTTTTCATAATTAATTGGTGTTAAATCACCAAGCGTTGTATGTAACCGTTCATGGTTGTATTACCGAATATATTCCTCGACATCTCGCTTCATCGATTCACGGTTTAAGTGAACGACCTTGG
>CALKGI010000184.1 GCA_938085045.1 uncultured Alteromonadaceae bacterium | reverse complement strand
TCGGCTGACTGGTTTGGTTGGTTAACCAATAATACCCGTTAATTTGAGCGCGCCTTTGGTGCGGAAAAATATCAGTTTGCAAATAAATATCAGTAATTCTCGGCATGGGTAATGACGCCAAAGGCCGAGTTTGTTGCTCATAGTTCTGACGAAATTCAAGCCTGTCGGCATTAGTTGTATAGGTATTGATTACGTTGGTATTGTAAAAAATATAACTGCCAGTGCTGGCCCACATTAGCACCAAAACAACCATGCCTTTAACGCCATTTTGGCCCCAAACAATTGGCAAGTATTTCACTCTAGCCTTTAACGATTGCACAGTACCGCGCTGCCACAAACCATAGGTGAACATCATTAAAATCAGTGTCACTATTGTCCAATACAGGCTAAACCAGTTAATCGCGGTGAATAGATGGCCGTAACCATTCATTTGTGAGTGCACTTTTAAACCCGTGCCTGCGAATAACACCAAGTTATGCTGAAAACCTAACATTGCGCCGGCATCAGTGGTAAAAATTGCAACTACCACCGCGCTAACCAATAAACCTAAGTATTTGTTATTCAACAATGTTTGAATAAACAGGCATAGCAACCCCAGCATAAATAACGGCAAACCAACCAAGTAGTAAGTAGAAAAATACAACAGGCCGTCGAACTGGTAAAAACCTCGTTGCAGTTGATAAGTCATCGCCACCAAGTTGGCGATACTAACCATTAATAACACCAGCAATAATAAGGTGGATGCTTTGGCCAACAACTGCGCTACGTTTTTGACCCCGGTAGCGTCAATTAATGGCGCAAAGCGGCTATCTCGTGCACGCCACACTAACTCAGCGGCATAATAAATCATAACCAATGGACCAAACACACCTAGGCCTTGATTGATATACGCCAGCAAGATGCCAGTGTGCGGGAATAGCGGCCCCACAGCACCATTGCTAATTTGCCCAACAATTTGCGCAGTCAGCAAAATTGTCATTAGAAGCATCAAGCATATGAAAGGGAGACTTTTGATAATATCGGCGCTTTGCAGTTTCACGTCTGCTAACCAGCAAAGCAACAGACTGGGCGGCGAAACATTTACCACGGGCATGCTGCTGGGCTTTACACTTTGCTCTGCCACTTTAACAGGTGAGCGTTTTTTACTTTTTTGCTGCCATTTACTCGACACTGTCAATCGGTAACTCAACACCAGCAATACCACCGAAACGCTTATCCAAAGTATTCGGTTATGTAAAAAACCACCTGAAAATGACATTAATCGATTGTTTTGCTCTGCGCTCGTCCAATCACCAACCTGAGTGAAAAAATCGGCAATACCAAAAGGGTCAAGCAAACTGACCATAGTTAGTTTTGCTTCGCTTAGCGGTTGCGAACCACCCATGCTAGGTGAATCAAAAACCAACGATCCCACGAAATAAAGCACAAACAACAACACCCCAGATAAAAATGTCATGCCTTGTGAACGGGTAACAGATGCACTAAAAAACACCACTGCAGATATCAGCAAGATATTTGGTAACCCATAGGTCAACAGCGGCCAAAGGTAATGGCTTAACACAAAAGGCCCTATCTCATCGGTCCCTGTGTTACGAAGTAAAAAACTCAGCGTAAGCATCATTATGCCCGTAACAAATATCGCCAGCGCTAGGCTGACAAAGCTGATATATCGACTCGCCCATAACTTAAATGGCGATACAGGCGTGGCACCAACCAGTTCAGTTATATTTGCGTCAGCGTCACGCAGTGCGGCGTTTCCGCACAATAGCGCGACAAAAAAGGTGGCAAACAAAGACAGGTTCGCTACGGCATAAGTGAGATTATGGGCCGAGTTGGCAAAGGCATTGGGGGCTACAGCAACCTTAAGGCCATAACCTAGGCTCATTAGCGAGAAAAACACCAAGATCAGTGGAAATACTCGCTGACGGGTTTGATAGTAATATTCGAAACTAAGCAGTTGATTTAACATAAAACCCCCTGCTCGGCTGTATTGGCAAGAGTCGCAAAATAAACATCTTCTAGGGTCGCATTAACTGGCGAAAAACTCTCGGGTTGCCCATCGGCCAGTACATGCAAATGTGTTTTGCCGCCAAATAAACGCGTTGATAATAACGCAAATTGTTTCTCGTAGCTGGGTAACTCAGCAGGCTCTATGGTCTTTGACCACACCTTGTCGGCCAATTTAGTCACCAGTTCGCTAGGCGAACCTTGCTGTTGAATTTGCCCTTGCGCCAGTATTGCCATATTCGGACACAAGCTTTGAACATCATCAACAATGTGGGTTGAAAGTATCACCACCACGTTCTGGCCAATTTCACATAACAGGTTGTTAAAGCGATTTCTTTCTAGCGGATCAAGTCCTGCGGTTGGCTCGTCAACAATGATTAATTTGGGTGCGCCGAGTAATGCTTGCGCAATACCAAAACGCTGGCGCATACCACCTGAAAAGGTCGCTACATTGTTAAACCTGTGCTGATACAAATTGGTTTGGTGCAGCAACGCGGTCACTTGCGCTTCACGCTCGCTTTTGTTGTTAATACCTTTGAGCACAGCCATGTAATTGAGTAATTTAAGCGCTGATGTTTTGGCATAAACGCCAAACTCTTGAGGCAAATAGCCCAGCTGTTGGCGTAATAGTTGCGGATTGGCCAATACATCCACGCCGTCAAATTCAATACTGCCAGTGTCTGGCGTTTGCAATCCGGCTAGGGTTCGCATCAGGCTAGACTTGCCCGCACCGTTGGGGCCGAGCAATCCGAACATGCCTTTGTCGATGGCCAAATCGATGCCTTTGAGCGCATTCACGCCATTGTCATAGGTTTTGTTGAGATTTTTAATCGTCAATATCATCGTTATATTCCTTAGCAAAGATTTGATATACAAATAGCGCAGGCGTGCGACGGCCGCCCCTGTTCGAGTAGAAAAATTTGAGTAAAAAAATTGAGGTTATGAAGAACGCGTTAAAGCGTTAGTTACTGCCCGGTAACGCGGGTTTTGTTTTTATCTGAACAAAGTAAATCATCACAAAAGTCAGTAAACCGCAAATGCCTGTTAGTGCATTAACGAGTAACCAGCCGTGTTGTTGTCGTTTTGGCAGCCACATTTTTAGGCTTAATCGCCAAGTAATGAGTAAAGATAAAGTGGTCATCATGCCCATTAACCACAATACTGGGCTGCTAAAGCTTGAGCGCAATAAAATTGAGAATTGCGCGAAGTTTCGCTCTATCAAAATGGTATTGAGTCCAGCCAATAAGGGAGAAATAATGTAGTTGCGCAGGCGATAAGTCTCAGGCCAACTAAAGGTTAACTCCACCACTTTACGTTGCACGATTGGATGGATTTTTTTGGTATGTTGAAGCTCAAGCAGCTCAAAAAGTGGCAACCCCTGCTGTGACAAAACCTGTGGTTTATAAAGCACCGTAATAAAACTCCTTTTTTGTGTATGAATCACATTTATCGCGGTTATTTTTCTAGCTGGCGCTTTTAGTTTTATCGACATTGGTTGATTTGACTTATTAATCGCTTCCGGAAAATACACCGTTAAACGTTCATCCCACAAATCTAACCCAGCCTTATTGTCATCTGTTTTTTTGCCATCGGGGCCAAAGTGAGTGACGGTGAAACTCTGCTCAAAAGGGAAATTTTGAAGGTGATTGGGCAACAGCTCGATGCTGGCGTAAACATTGTTTGGTAACTTAACATCAGCCAAGTTCAACAACGCCTGCAACTTAGCTTTACTCTCTAAACTTTTGAGCTGGGCATGACTGTTAGCAGGATAATAGACAACCCAGTTATTTTTAAAATCATCGTCAAAGGCAACAATAAATAATTGATAACTCAGCGCGCCTAAGTTTGAAAGCAAGGTGAACACCACCACGATTAAAGGTAACGCCATTAACCGACTGGGTTTTGGTTCTATGAGGCTAAACAACCGCTGGTATAACACCAGTAACACCGCAAACAAAACGATAAACAACAGCATTAAAGCCATTGTGTGAGTGTGGCCAAAAGCAAACGTCATCAGTGGTAAAGCGCATATCAACCAACCGACCCAAACGTTACAATGATGCTTGACCAAACCCGCCAAATAACTACAAAAACACGCAATAACGCTAATCGCGAGTATCGCCAAATGCGCCCAAGTAAAGCTGTTGCTCCAAGCCAACGACAGCACAATAGCGACGATAAAAGGCAGTAAAAAGGCCACTGAAACACTCAACATACCCGCCAATACAACGGCGTTACCGATGGTGTTGAGTTTAACTGGTCGGTGAATTAAAAAAGCCCGCTCGGCAGCGCAGGTTAAGGCACTGGCATGTTGCATCGCCATCATGGTGGCGCCCAACGCGTAAATCAACGTCAATAAAAACACACCATTAGCGCTGACCAATAACGATGGCATCGCATTAACAATCAACAATAATGCCAACACATTTAAACCCAGCGCCCGCAGCGTAACGCCTTTTAAACGCAGTAATTCACTGTAAATTAATGCCTTCATGAGGTGGTACTCCCTTTAGATAAAACATTGTTAATAGCAGCGGGTTGGCAGGTCAATGCCCCAACGGCCTGAGCGAATCGGGGTGCTATCTTTTGTACGTCAGTTGACCCTTGCGCTTTAAAAAAGTCGCTTAAATCACCGGCCGCAGCGTTAACACTAAAATAGTGAACACCGTCGATTAAACGCGCACTGAGTAGTTGCGGTATCTGAGCTTCACAATTTTCGCCATCAGGTAAACATACTCGCCAAATATCAACCTGTGCAACAATGTCACTGACTTC
>CALKGI010000183.1 GCA_938085045.1 uncultured Alteromonadaceae bacterium | reverse complement strand
GTGCATCATGGCAGAAGGGCGTTGTTATCTGTCGTCTTATATGACTGGAGAGTCGCCCAACACGGTTGGCGCCTGTTCACCAGCCAAATTTGTTAAATGGGAGCAAACCCCTGATGGACTTGAATCTCGGCTTAACGATGTACTGATTGACCGCTACCGAGATGACGAAAACGCGGGTTATCCAACCCTGTGTAAAGGGCGCTTTAAAGTAGACGATCAGCTGTATCATGCACTCGAAGAACCCACCAGTTTGAACACCATTGATATTATTCCCGACCTTGCGGCGGCCAACATCTCGGCGGTTAAAATTGAAGGTCGCCAGCGTTCGCAAGCATATGTTGCACAGGTCACCAAAATTTGGCGCGCAGCATTAGATGCTTATCAACGTTCACCTGAACAGTACACCGCAATGCCACAATGGCATCAAGGCCTAGACAGTTTATCAGAAGGCTCACAAACCACATTGGGTGCTTATCACCGGCAATGGCAGTAGGAATCAATATGAAATTTTCACTAGGACCCAACCTTTACTATTGGCCAAAAGACCAAAGCGAAGCTTTTTACAATAAAGCCGCCCAAAGCAGCGCCGATGTGATTTACCTTGGCGAAACCGTTTGCTCTAAGCGCCGAGAACTAAAAGCCAAAGATTATTTGGCAATGGCCAAAATGTTGGCCGAACAGGGCAAACAAGTGGTGTTATCAACCATGGCTTTACTCGAAGCCCCATCAGAGCTGAGCAACATGAAACGTTTTTGCGATAACGGCGATTTCATGGTCGAAGCCAATGACGTCTCGGCCATTCAGTTTTTACATGAAAACAAAGTGCCATTTACCGTAGGCCCCGCAATAAACTGTTATAACCCTCAAACCATTCGAATATTGCTTAACAAAGGCATGCAGCGTTGGGTCATGCCGGTGGAGCTGTCGCGCGACTGGTTGGCGCAAACGCTGCAAGGTTGCGAACAATTGAATATTCGCCATCAGTTTGAAGTAGAAGTGTTCAGCTATGGTTATATTCCGCTGGCCTATTCAGCCCGTTGCTTTACCGCTCGCTCAGAAGACCGACCCAAGGACGATTGCCAGCTGTGCTGCATTAAGTATCCGCAGGGGCGTGAAGTTAACTCACAAGAAGACCAAGCGGTGTTTGTACTAAACGGCATTCAAACCCAATCGGGTTATTGTTATAACTTGATTAACGATTTAGATTCGATGAAAGGGTTGGTAGATGTGGCTCGGTTAAGCCCTACGTCGATTCAAACCATTGATGTGTTGGAACAGTTTCGCTTGAACGCACAACAGGGCGTGTCGCCAATAAAGTTGCCTGACAAGCAGTGTAATGGTTATTGGCAGGCCATTGCTGGGATGGCGGTTGCGTAGGGGCAGCAGAAGTGATCGGCATAGGGATATACCTCATTAGGGCAATGCAGGATGCAATTATCGAAGTGTCTTCGCCGCGATTTTTTAATTGTCCTTAGTTTACTCAAGCATGGTTCTCGGCTACACTTGCTTTGTATATTCAATAGATATACGTAAGGAGTGAAATCATGTCAAAAACCGCCCCAATCAATATGCGGGTTGAGCCAAGTCAACATGCTCTGTTAACCAAGGCCGCCTCGGTTATGAATATGGATCGCAGTGCATTTATCTTGGATGTTGCCTGTAGAGAAGCGCAAAATGTGTTGTTAGATCAACGTTTGTTTTATCTTAACGAAACTGATTTTGATGCTTTTGAAGCCGCTTTAACCGAACCCTTACCCGACAACAATAAATTGGCAAAACTATTGGCTGAGCCTTCGCCGTGGGAATAGTCAGCGCACCAGCGATACTCGATGGAACACATGATGTTGCTGACTTTTGTTGTCACAACGAAATTCTCGATGCGTGGTTAAAAAAGCGCGCGCTCAAAAATCAAGACCGTGGTGCTAGTCGTACTTTTGTCATTTGCGATGATGATGCGGTTATCGGCTACTATGCATTGGCAAGTGGTAGTGTTGAATGGTTAATGGCACCCAAAGCGATTGCCCGTAATATGCCTGAGCCTATTCCTGTCATTGTGCTAGCTCGGTTGGCGGTGGATGAGCGATATCAAGGTAAACGCCTCGGCGCGGCATTGCTTAAAGATGCAATGCTTAGAACGGTGACCATTGCCCAAAATGTGGGTATCAGAGCCTTGATGGTTCATGCTATTTCGCCAAGCGCAAAGGATTTTTATTTAAGTTACGGGTTTCAAGTGTCTTTAGTTGACCCAATGACCTTGCTGATATCTGTGGTGAATTTAAAAAAGCAACTCAAGCTTACGCTCAGTTAACATCTCGTATTTCACTCAAGTTCTTCCTCAAATCATTCAAAACCAATTGATTAATCTTTAAGCCAAGCCGCTCGTCGGTTGATGTGGATCAACAGCCAGTAAATAAACTCAGCCACTATATGTAGTGTTTTTAACAATAACAAACAACTATATATGGTGTTTTTATGAAATCATCCTTCAACAGCTTTCAACCGCAAATCGCCTTCCAAGAAGTGCCAGATGAAGTCTCGCTGGCATTTACCATCAGTGGCTGTCCTTTGCGCTGCGAAGGCTGCCATAGCCAAGATACCTGGTGCGCAGATAATGGCGATGACCTTAACCTTGCTCGGTTTGCCGGGTATTTGAAACTCTATGAAGGCATGTTTTCATGTGTGCTGTTTTTTGGTGGAGAGTGGAACGCCCCTCACTTAATCGAACTGCTCGATTATGCCAAAAAACAAGGACTGAAAACCTGCCTGTATAGTGGAATGGAAAAGATACCTAATAGAATCTCAACCCACCTAGATTATTTAAAAACTGGCTGTTGGCAACCGAAATTAGGTGGGCTTGACAGCAAACAAACCAATCAGCGATTCACTGAAGTCGCCACCAATCAACTTTTAAATTTTAAATTTCTCGGAGCGAACCATGCAAGTTTTTAGTCAGCCTCAATTGCAGCAAAAACTCGATTTTATCGACCAATATGTGCAGTCGAGCAATGCCGCAGATGGCTCAGGTCTTGATGCAAATGCCAATGTTACCCACAAGAATATCGCAACACTAGAAGCCGAATTGATGAAAGATGGTTTTATTCAGGTCAATCGTGCCTTGGTGAAAAATAAAATTGCCGAGCTGTTTGGTCAATCATTGGCCGATGAATATGTTAGGCAAATTGAAGCGCACGAAATTTATGTCCACGACGAAACCAGCCTCAAACCATATTGCACATCAATTACCATGTATCCGTTTTTGCTCGACGGGCTGACCAAACTGGGCGGTGAATCCAAGGCTCCCAAACACATAGAATCTTTTTGCGGCACCTTTGTTAATTTGGTGTTTGCCATTAGCTCACAATTTGCCGGGGCCATTGCGACGGTAGAGTTTCTCACCTATTTTGATTATTTTGCCCGCAAAGATTATGGTGCCGATTACCTTAATACCCACAGTAAAGCCATTGAAAACCATCTTCAGCATGTGGTTTATGCCTTAAATCAACCAGCGGCTGCCAGAGGTTACCAAAGCGTATTTTGGAATATCTCGTTGTATGACGAATACTATTTCGATGCGATGTTTGGTGAGTTTATGTTCCCTGACTTTTCAAGGCCTGTTTGGTCGAGTGTTAATGGTTTACAGCAGTTTTTTATGCGCTGGTTTAATCAAGAACGTAAAAAAGCGGTGCTGACATTCCCGGTGATAACCGCAGCCATGCTAACTCAAGACAACCAAGTTAAAGACCAAGATTTCGGTCATTTTTGTGCCGAGCAAATGAGTGAAGGCAACGCTTTTTTTGTTTACCAATCAGATAGTGCTGATTCATTGGCGTCATGTTGCCGCTTGCGCAGTGAGTTTAGCGACAACACCTTTTCGCACACGCTTGGTGCAGGTGGTGTGGCAACGGGGTCGGTGAATGTTATTACCTTGAATATGAATCGTTTGGTGCAGCAAAAACAGCCTTTAAAAACCCAAATCAAAAAAATACAACGGTATCAGGTGGCCTATCGTGCACTGATGGATGACTATCAACGCAATGGATTGTTATCGGTATATGATGCGGGTTTTATAAGCCTCGACAAGCAGTTTTTAACCATAGGTATTAATGGCTTGGCTGAGGCCGCAGAGTTTTGCGGTTTAGAGGTAGGTTACAACGAAGCGTATCAGACTTTTGTATCAGATCAGCTCAAAGTCATTTATGACTGTAATAAAGAAGCAAAATCTCGATATGGTTACGCTTTTAATACTGAGTTTGTGCCAGCAGAAAACCTCGGTTTGAAAAACGCTAAATGGGACCGCAAAGACGGTTTGGTGGTGAACAGAGATTGCTACAACTCATATTTTTATATTGTTGAAGATGACAGCATCAATCATTTGGATAAATTTTTACTGCATGGTAGAGAAATGATCCGCTACCTAGATGGAGGCTCGGCATTGCATCTTAATCTTGATGAACATTTAACCGCCCACAATGCTTTTAAGCTGTTGAATGTTGCCGCTAAAACGGGCTGTAATTATTTTTGTACCAACGTACGCATCACCATTTGCAACGAGTGCGAGTATATCGACAAGCGGACTTTATATCACTGCACTGAGTGTGGTTCAGACAATGTCGACCATGGTACCAGAGTGATTGGTTACTTGAAGCGGGTTTCGGCGTTTAGTGAGGGTAGAAGGGCAGAACATCAAAGGCGGGTTTATCAACAAACTGAGTGTGCGTAAAGGGGCTGGGGTTGTACGCCGCTAAGCGGCGTACGAATTCATCAACTTAGCGAACTAATTCACTCAGGTGAATATCAAACTGTTCTACACCTGATTTACCTTTCCATATTCTAACCAATGCGTAATCTAACTCTGGTGCATACCAAGCGATGGTTTGGCGGTCGCTGTCTTCGTATACTCTTTCTACCTTTAACGCTTTTACTTCGCCATAAGGTAACATCAGTGTTTCTTCACCGGTTAGCTTAAATACATATTCATGCTCGGCACCTTTGCGATTGATAAAGGCGTATTTGAAGTCTTTTTTACCCAGCCGCAAGTCAATGTTCAACTGTTGTTGGTAACTGATGGGGTCAAGCCAGTTTTCATCCCATTTTTGCGCGCCGGGCACTTCTTTTTTACGGCGTTTATTGCGGCGCTTTTTTGGGCCAATGATTTTTTTGTTTTCGCGGTCAAAGGTGACCGAGTAGGTGCGGTCTGGGCCTGTGCCCTTGCGCTGCATTTTGTAGCTTAAGGGTTTAACTTGGTTATTCTCTACTTTAAATTCAGAGCTTTCAAAACGCTCATCTGAAAAAATCATCCATTCAATTGAGCTTTCATATCTCAGCCGATATAAACTGTTTAAAGCAAACAATTCTCGCTCTGCGGTGCCATGCTCTTTACCTGAACGATACAGTTTGTATTTGGCGATAAAAGGCTTAATTTCGATGTTTTTGCCCTGAACTTCGCTGTCGGCGACAGCGCTACCCATGGTCGAAACTAGGGCTAATAGCATTATCGCAACAGATTGTCGGCAAATCGAAAGTAATTTAGTCATTGGCATATCCACAAGGAGGTAAAACTTTGCCGTCTAGCATCGCATGACCGTCGGTCATGGTCAAACGTCTTTCGCATAACCAACTGACAACCATAGGATAAATCCCATGTTCCTGCTCATGAACGCGCTCGGCTAAATCCTCTGCTGTGTCTTGTGCAAACACCGGAACTTTGGCTTGCAAAATCACCGGGCCGCCATCAAGCTCTTCAGTGACAAAGTGCACACTAACGCCGTGCTCTTTGTCGCCTGCGTCAAGTGCCCGCTGGTGGGTGTTTCGGCCAGTATACTTAGGTAATAGTGAAGGATGGATATTGAGCAACTTGCCTTGATAGTGAGTGACAAAGCTACCAGTCAAAATGCGCATAAATCCAGCCAATACAACAACGTCTGGCTGGTATTCATCAATCACCTGACGCAAGGCCTGATCGTACTCAGGCCGAGAATCAAACTTCTTGTGATCCAATTCAATGGCGTCAATCTCGGCATTTTGTGCTCGCTCCAGACCATAAACCCCCGGCCTGTTAGATACAACTGCCGTGACTTTGCCGTTGATTTTACCTGCATCACAGGCATCAATGATGGCTTGCAGGTTACTGCCGTTGCCTGAGATCAGGACCACAATAGAAGGTTTCATGTGTTTTACCCGTTGATTTGAACTTGTTCTTCGCCTACTTTGCCCGCTTCAATCGCGCCGATATGCCAAGCGTTTTCACCATTGGCTTTTAAAATCTCAAGACTTTGCGCTAACTTGTCTTGTGGTACGACTAAAATCATACCAACGCCACAGTTAAAGGTGCGGTACATTTCGTGGGTGGTGATATTACCGTTGGTTTGAATCCAGTTGAATATCGCAGGCCACTGCCAAGACTTACCGTCAACGATGGCTTTGGCATCTGCTGGCAATACGCGTGGAATGTTTTCCCAAAAACCGCCGCCAGTGATATGACTTAACGCGTGTACGTCAACTTGCTTGAGCAATTCGAGCACAGGTTTTACGTAAATTTGGGTCGGTTCCATCAAGTGGTCGGCCAATGGCTTGCCCTCAAGGGGCTCACTTAAATCGGCGTTGCTTACTTCAATGACCTTTCTGATCAATGAAAAGCCGTTTGAATGTGGGCCAGATGAACCCAGTGCAATTAATTGATCGCCCGCGCCGACTTTGCTGCCGTCGATGATTTTGCTTTTTTCGACAACGCCAACACAAAAGCCAGCAATGTCGTAATCGCCTTTATGATACATGCCCGGCATTTCTGCGGTTTCGCCGCCAATCAATGCACAGTTTGACTGCACACAACCGTCTCCAATGCCTCTAACGACATCGGTGGCAACGTCAACTTCGAGTTTGTCGGTGGCGTAATAATCTAAAAAGAACAAAGGCTCGGCGCCTTGTACGATTAAATCGTTAACGCACATCGCAACCAAATCGATACCAACAGTGTCGTGGCGTTTTAAATCAATGGCCAAACGTAGTTTAGTGCCAACGCCATCTGTGCCTGCCACTAATACTGGCTCTTTATAACCGGTCGGCAATTGGCATAATGCGCCAAAACCGCCCAAGCCACCCATCACTTCCGGCCGGTGGGTTTTTTTCACCACACCTTTAATGTTGTCAACCAAAGTGTTACCGGCATCGATATCAACACCTGCGTCTTTATAGCTTAGAGGGGTTTGTTGCTCGCTCACGCGTTACTCCAAAAATTAGGTCAAAAATTAGGGGTTCTGTAAAGCTGGCTATTTTACGTTTTTAACGCGGGCTTTGCCAGCAAGGTTTTACTGTGTCTAGTTAGTCGCGCCACCAAGCGCCAATTCGAAATACTTAGCGATGTTAACCTCAGGGCTTTTAACGATTTTTTCGTAACACACTGACGAAAATGGAAACGATTTACCCGCATAGTTAAGAACCACAAATGGTGCGTTTGGCACACTTTCATCCATAAACCACTCACCGCCTCGGGCTTGTTTGAATGTTTCACCGATAATGGCACCGAGAATACTGCACAAAGTGAATAGGTTTTTGTCGGTCAACGGCTGCTTAATGTGCTCAAGTGCCAATTTTGTTAATACAATTTCAACGTGAGCGAGATCTTCTTGGCACAAAGTGATGGGTTTATTGTGCTCTTTTGTCATGTACTCGATGCCGTCACGGGCCGATACTTTCATTAATTCATTTAATTCTGCGGTGTTCACACTCATGATCTCTACCTTCTTATCAGATTTATTATTACGGACGGTCGGCCAATATGATGGCTCTTAAAGGGGCTGGATAGCCTTCGACCGTTTTTGTCTTGTCTTGGGGATGCAAAAAACTGTCCAGAGATTTGCTGTCCATCCACGGTGTTTCGCGCTGCTCTTCAAGTGATGTTTGGTCAACGTTGGCCACTCGAATGTTTTTAAAACCGACTTTTTTGAGCCAAACCGTTAACGCCGCTGTGCTGGGTATAAACCACACGTTGCGCATTTGCGCGTAACGCTCACCGGGCACTAAAACATCATTTTCATCGCCTTCAATCACCAAGGTTTCTAACACTAACTCGCCACCGGGTTTGAGTTGGTCTTTTAACTGCATTAAAAAATCCATTGGCGAACGGCGGTGATACAACACCCCCATTGAAAAAACCGTATCAAAAGCCTTTAAAGGCGGCAATTGTTCGACGCCCAATGGCAATAAATGGATGTTAGGGTCGGGGTTAAAATGTTTTATCGCCCAAAATTGGCTGAGAAATAATTGGCTGGGGTCAATGCCCACCACAAACTTTGCTTGTTCACCCAGCATTCGCCACAAATGATAACCACTGCCACAGCCGATATCTAATACGGTTCGGCCTTTGAGTGGTGAAATGTGCTCAATTAAACGGTCCCATTTCCAATCAGAGCGCCATTCGGTGTCGATATGAATGTCGTGAATATGAAATGGGCCTTTACGCCAAGGTTTAAACTTCATCAGCAAGCGGCTGATTTGCTGTTTTTGTCCTTCGCTGATATCTTCACCACGCCCAAAAGACACAGTGTTAGCCAGCTCAATGGAGTTAACTTCGGTTTTGGGCAAATGGTGTAAAGTACTTTGCCATTGTTTAAACTCGCCGTGCAAAGACTCTTTGTACCAGTGGCTTAATTGCGCCGGTACAGTGTCTAGCCAGTGGCTTAAATCGTTTTGCGCGATGGCGCTGTAGAACTGATTAAAATACTTCATTAGCTGTCTTTTCTATCGGCTTTGATTGCTAGCATTGAACTAAAATTAAAACATTGATACCAAGTTTCGCTATGGGCAAATCCGGCGTTTTTAAGTAATTGGTGATTCTCTAACAGAGACTGCGGTTTCATCACGTTTTCTAATGCTGAGCGCTTTTGGCTGATCTCCAGCTCAGAATACCCATTAACCCGTTTGTAATGATGATGCAGGTCAACTAACACTTCATCGCACAGTGGGTCTGGCGCTTTGACCTTTTCAGACAAAATCAGTGCACCACCGGGATTGATGCCCTCACATATTTTACTTAACAATGCCTGACGTTCATCGGGCGCAATAAATTGTAAAGTGAAGTTGAGCACCACAAAAGAAGCATTTTTAATGGGCGTGTCAACAATATCGCCTAATTGCACATCGACCGGTAATTTAGATTTAAACGCGCCAACGTGAATATTACAACGTTCGACCATGTCAGGAGAATTGTCTACCGCAATGATTTGGCCATCAGCCGTGTTTAGTGCGCGCCGGATAGAAGAGGTGGCAGCGCCGAGTGAGCAACCAAGGTCATAAATGTTACTGCCGGGTTGATGAAAACGTTTGGCC
>CALKGI010000182.1 GCA_938085045.1 uncultured Alteromonadaceae bacterium | reverse complement strand
GTTTTGCTGTTTGCGGGGCTGATAATTGGGCAGGTTCTTGCCGATGGTCTTGTGGATAGAGCGAATTTTTTGTTTGATTTGGTCTGACAGGGTCGGCATTGCATTATTACAGCTATATAAAGGAGGGAGGTAATATAATCGTTATGGCGGATGACGACAAGAGCGTAGGTTACATCATCTAACTCATCGGGCAATTCTGTTGAACGACTGATTTGGCCCCACCATCAATGTAAACCGCTGTTTACACAGCGGTTAGAAGTCTTTGGTCTACGTTTAAGTCGTTGATAACCAATAATTATAAAGATTGCGATGAATAACGTGTATTTTGTTATCCTTTGGGCGTATATTGAAGGTCGCAAAAGGGAGTTTGCTTAAATATTGTACATGGGAAGTTCTAATCCTTCAGCTTTATACAATATTATCAGCCTGATTTTTATACCATTTTTAACAAGACTGAACCATACGACAACAACTCGTTGCATTAGTTCAATTAGATGTTAAAAAGAAAGTTGACGTTTAAAACTAAAAACGTTTACTATAGGCGCCGATAGTTCAGGTTTAAAACCTTTTTTCAGTAAAAAAACAGATGCCTTAATCATATAAAAGGCGCTAATCATAACAATGGGCTCACTTTATAAAAAGTAGTCTGGGGAGATATACAATGCATAATTTTAAGAAGAGCGTAGCTGCTGTAGCAGTTGCGGCATCTTTAGGATTGTCATTTAACGCTATGGCCGCTTCTGAAGCGTTGTCGGGTAGTGTAAATGCCGCAAACGCATCAGAATACACAGTACAAGCTAAAGATCCAAAGACTGGCTCAACTCGTACTGTATCTGTTAACGCTGACGGTTCATTCCGCTTTGCGAAAATGGAAACTGGTAACTACTTGGTAACCGTTATGAAAAACGGCACCAAAGTTGCTGAAGATAACGTTCGCGTTGCTTTGGGTTCAAGTGCATTTGCTGCGTTTGACCTGAACGAAAACATCGAAAGCATCGAAGTTCGTGGTGCTCGCATCTCAAGCATCGATTTATCAACAACTGACTCAGGTTTGGTTATCGGTGAATCAGAACTAGACGTAATGCCTATTGCTCGTAACATGACTGCTGTTGCCTTGTTGGCACCTGGTACTGTTCAAGGCGATTCAGGTTTCGGTAACACCGCTTCTTTCGGTGGTGCATCTGTTTCTGAAAATGCTTGTTTCATCAATGGTCTGGAAGTAACTAATACCCGTAACGGTCTTGGTTGTGGTTCAGTACCTTTCGAATTCTACAAAGAATTCCAAGTAAAAACTGGTGGTTATTCTGCTGAGTTTGGTCGTGCAACCGGTGGTACTATCAACGCTGTAACAAAGAGCGGTACTAACGATTGGGAATTCGGCGCAACAGCTAACTGGACTCCAGATGGTTTGACTGAAGACGGTCAAGTTTCTCGTGCAGACGGCGGTACTGGTGAAGTATTCACTGATGACCGTACTGACGAATTCAGCAGCTTTGATTACTCAATTTCTGCGTCCGGTCCTATCATCGAAGATACTTTATTCATCTACGCTTTGATCAATCCACGTGATGTAGACAATAACTACGCAATCAACGCTAACGGCCGTTACGGTAACCTAGATGAGTATGATACTCGTGAATCAAGCGGTAGCGACAACCTTTTCTGGGGCGCTAAAATCGATTGGGATATCTCTGATAACCATCGTTTAAGCTACTTCGCTTACTCAAACCGTAATGACACTGTTGAAAACCGTTACGCTTATGATCCTGAAACTCAGGTTCGCGGTGATAACATCGGTACTTTCTTGAACATGCGTGGTGGTGATGCTCAATCTATCAGCTACACAGGTTACTTGACTGACGATTTGAACATCTCTGCTCTTTGGGGTGAAATCGAAACTCAGTTCTTGACTAACGCTTTAGATTTGAACGAAAACTGCCCATTTGTTGATGATCAACGTACTAACCCAACTGTTGCTGCAAATCGTTGTGGTTCAGGTACTACTAAAAACAGTGCCAACGAAGATACCAACACACAAATCCGTTTTGACGCTGAGTACTTAATTGGCGACCATAACTTCAAAGCTGGTTATGAAACTCAAGACCGTGAGTCAGTCAATGCTCGTGAGCCTATCGGTGGACATCAGTACACTTACACCAACTTGGCTGTAGGCGCTTCTTTGCCGAACAACATCTACACCAATAACACAGGCGCGGTTCAAGACATCGTTCGTGACCGTATCTTCGCTGGTGGTGGTGGTTTCTCTGTAGACATGACTGCTTACTACATCGAAGACCAATGGCAAGTTACTGATAACTTGATGTTGAGCATCGGTTTGCGTAAAGACAAGTTCTCTGGACAAGGTGTAACTGGCGTTGAGTTGTTTGACTTCGATACTAGCATCGCGCCACGTTTGGGCTTCACTTGGGACGTAGCTGGCGACGGCGAGTCTAAATTGTATGGTACTTACGGTACTTACTATCTGCCAGTTGCTAACAACACGATTTTCCGTGCTGCATCAGGTGTATCTGACGTAAGAACTTATTACACTTTCACTGGTATCGACGGTACTAACGGTACTCCTACTGGTTTGAGCTCTGTTGGCCAAGTTGTTAACTCAATCTCAGCTATTCCTTCAAAGCCTTTGTTCCAATCAGAAGAAGCTGACCCGTTCTCACGTGATGAGTGGATTATCGGTTATGAAACTTCATTGACTGATGACTTGACTGTGTCTGTTCGTGGTATTTACCGTGAAGTAACTTCAGCACTGGATGATTACTGTGGTGCTTTCGCATTACCATACTGCTTGATGGTTAACCCTGGTAAGAGCGCAACAGCATTTAAAGATGGTGTTTACTACTACGGTCGTGGCGATGAAAGAAACAACATCGACGCTGATAACATCGATTGGAGTGTATTGGGTAATGCAGATGGTATTCCAGATGCAGGCACTCGTACTACTACTACTGCTGAGCAACTTGGTTTGCCAGAAGCGAAAAATGAGTACACAGCATTGCAAGGTACTTTAGACTACCGTGCAGAAGATTTGACCTTGAAATTCATCTACACTTGGTCACGTTCTGTTGGTAACTTCGAAGGCGCTGTTAAATCTGACATCAACCAAACTGATGCTGGTGTAACACAAGACTTTGACTTCCCGGCTCTTATGGAAGGTGCTGATGGTTATCAAGCGAACGACCGTCGTCACGTCTTCAAAGCTTTCGGTAACTACAGCGTTACAGAAGACTTGAGTGTTGGTTTCAACGCTACTTTGTCAAGTGGTAAGCCTAAGTCTGCGTTCGGTGCTGGTCACCCACGTTCTGACGATGGTGAGTGGTATGGTTCTTACGGTGATACTTTCTACATCTTCCAAGGTTGTCCTGATGACAACGGCGATGGTGCATGTCAGCAAGCTGAAAAAGACTACAACTTCATCCCACGTGGTACTGTAGGTCGTACTCCTTGGACCTTCAACATGGATGTAAACATGTCATACGCCTTCGAAATGAACGGTATCGACATGCGCGCTTCTTTCGATGTGTTCAACATCTTGAACTCACAGTCTGTGACCAAGATCAACGAACACTACGAGTCTAGTGAAGGTACAGTTAACGCATACTACGGTGCTGCACAAGATTGGCAGAACCCACGTAGCGTTCGTCTTGGCTTCGAAGCTCGCTTCTAAACCTTGTAGAACCTAAGTAACATTTTAAAGGGCTGCTTTTGCAGCCCTTTTTATTGGTATTTTTTCGAACTTTATTAACTTTTCCTTTATATTTCTCGTTGTTTATCCCACTTTGAATCTCCTCTGTAAGGCATTGATAATTAATTGATTTAAGTCGTATTAATGGCCATTAACGACCGTCATCCATCCCGAATCTTTGAGTTTAAGTTGCAAATAGATTATTATCCGGTTTCAATTTATAGCAGCAGTGATTCACGGTAACTTTCTTATGTCATTTTCCTCTATGTCAGCTCAACAATTTAAGCCAACTCGGCTAGCATCAGCTATTTTAACCTGTTTATTGATCACTTCGTGTGGCGGTGGCGGCGGTTCTAATTCGGTTCCAACGCCAACACCTACGCCGACTCCAACTCCGACCCCAACACCTACGCCGACTCCAACGCCGGTGCCAGTAATCGCTTTTACTGAGACTTCTACAGAAGCAGGGTTGCCCAATTCGTCACATTTTATGTCACCAGATATGGCTGAAATGATGGATGCCAGTGTGACCGTTGGAGATTACAATAATGATGGTTGGTTAGACATTTATCTTGTTCGTTATAAGAATGACAATCTGCTATACAAAAACAATGGTGATGGTACCTTTTCAGATGTTTCTATTGAAGCTGGTGTTAATGTAACCAATAGCCGTGGTGCCTCTGCTACTTTTGCCGATTTTGACGGTGATGGCTGGCTCGATATCTTTGTCAGCAGTTTTGCTGCTACTCAGCCCACTGTGTTTAGAAATACGCAAGATGGTAAGTTTGAAAATGTCACTGAGGGCTCAGGCCTTGAAGGTGCCAACAAAGCGTCTTTCTCGATGGCGTTTGGTGATTATGACAATGATGGCGACAATGATTTGTTTGTAACCCATTGGAAAGAAGAAGAGAATTCTGAGTTTTTACAATACCTGTGGCAAAACCAGGGCGATGGCACTTTTGTTGATGCCAGTGTCGCCTCAGGTGTCAGTGCGGCATTAAAATCGGCTGATGTAAAAACCTTTACACCTAACTTTACAGACGTTAACAATGACGGCTGGTTAGATTTGACGATTGCGAGTGATTTCAGTACTTCGCGATTACTTATTAATAATGCTGGCGTTTATGTTGATGGCACTACAGCGGTTATCGATGATGAAAATGGCATGGGTTCAGCCATGGGCGATTTTGACAATGACGGCGATTTGGACTGGTTTGTGACCTCTATTTTTGAAGGGACTGGGGATCAACGTTCTGGCAACCGTTTATATCAAAATGATGGTCAGGGTAATTTTACCGATGTCTCTGAAAATGCAGGCGTTCGTTTAGGTCACTGGGGTTGGGGTGCCTGCTTTGCAGACTTCAACAACGATACTTTATTGGATATTTTCCACGTTAATGGGTTTGGTAACGAGCTGTCTAGCAATTCGGCTAACCTGCAAGAATTCTACGAAGATCCGTCAAAGTTGTTTATCTCAAACGGTGATATGACCTTTACAGATAAGGCGGTTGATTCAGGTATTGATGATGACCAGCAGGGCAGGGGCATTGTGTGTTTTGACTACGACCGTGATGGCGACCAAGATATCCTAATCTCTAACTTTGCCCAGCCATTGCGTCTGTATCGCAACGACAGTATCACCAACGCTAACTACTTAGGGGTTAAACTGGTTGGTAAGGCGCCTAATACTCAAGGCATTGGTGCTAGGGTATTTATCACTGTAGGTGGTGAACAGCAAATGCGTGAGATTCGTAACGGCAATAATTATTTGTCATCTAATCCAGTAGAGGCGCATTTTGGTCTGGCAGGCGGTGAGACCATTAGTGAAGTGAAGGTTGTATGGCCTGATCATACTGAGACGGTTGTGAGCGGCGTAACGGTCAACCAATTGCTTGAGATTGCTCAACCAGAGTAATTCTGTTCGAGTTATTGTTCATATTAAACGGTCCTTTCGGGCCGTTTTTTGTTTTAGCCTACGAGTTTAAGAGAAAAAGCTTGATTGGATTTATTATTCGTAGGATGGACCGAGCTATGCGAGGCCCATGACATTTATTCGGTTGAAATATCGTTATTCATTACACCAAAGACGCCCAGTTCAACAAGAATTGTTTAAATAGACATAAATTGATGGGCCTCGGTTCCCTCTCGGCAATTGCTCTAACTCCTACATTGTTGTGTAAATCAACTTTTGCTCAGCAACATAAGCGCCAATATCAACGGTCAGTTTCCAGTGTGGGTTTCTACAAAGCTAGTAAAGCTCTCTTTGTCTAAAGGGCGGCTATACCAGTATCCTTGGATTTCATCACAGTGCAGCGACTTAAGGTAGTCGTAGTGCATCTGTTCTTCTACGCCTTCTGCAATTATTTTTAACCCTAGGTTCTTGCCTAGGTTGATGATCGCCTGCACGATGGCTTTATCTTCATCGTTAGAATGGAGGTTCTTAATAAATGATTGATCGATTTTGAGTTTGTCGATGGGGAATTGTTTCAAATACGATAATGAAGAATAACCGGTACCAAAGTCATCAATAGACAATTGTATACCCATCGCTTTTAGTTGATGCAATACAGCTATGGTTTCTGCTTCATTATACAAAATGACGCCTTCGGTGATCTCCAGCTCAAGTTGTGCTGGTACTAATTGAGTATCTTGAAGTACTTGTTCAATCATTGATAGAAATTGAGGATGTCTGAACTGCCTAGGCGATATGTTGATGGCCAGTACTAGATTATCATGGCCTTGGTCAATCAGCTCTTTGGCCATGGCACAAGCCTCCATTAATAACCAATGACCTATCTCAATGATTAGCCCGGTTTGCTCTGCAATGGGAATAAAATCAACTGGTGAAATATAACTATCACCGTGATGCCAACGGATCAGGGTTTCCATGCCTATCATTCGATTGCCATCAATGTCTAGTTGTGGCTGATACACCAAAGACAGTTCATTATTGTCGGTTGCAGACCTAAGCCAACCCGTGATTTTTAAGGTATTGTTTAACTGCTCAGAAAGTTGGTGATTGAAATATCGAAAGCTAGTGTGCTCTAGCTCAATTGCTTCATCAAGGGCCATTTGAGCGTATTGCATCAATTTGTTGGCTTTTTTAGCGTGAACTGGGAAAGCGCAAAAACCAATATCTAATTCAATGTTGAACTCGCCAAAGTCAGTGTAAAGCGGCTCTTCCATTTCTTTTTCGACTTGCTGACAAAACGTTTTTATTTGTTGCTCAAGCATATTGGCTTCAATGACAAAGGCAAAAGACTTCTCGCTGAGTTTAAACAATTCAATGTCGTGCTCTGACTCTGACACACTATTGTGCAGCCTAGAAGCCATACAACGGATTAATTCGCGAGTGGACTCAACCCCGTGTCCTGCGACAAAGTGATTATAATCACGCATTTCCAGCAGTCCTAATGAAAACTCTGCGTCATCTAGGACTTTGTAATCGAGCACTTGGCTTAACTTGTAACCATTTTGCAAAGCAGTTTCGGGGCAATGAAAGGCTTGGAAATTGAGCTTTTGCTTGGCCTTTTTCTCTTCGGTGATATCGCTTATATGGATATCAAATACGTTTAAATCACTTAACCAGTGGATCTCGCAACTTAAACTAAGATTCGCCAAAGTGTGTTCGATACGAACAAACTCGGTTTTCTTTTTGGCGTCAAACGATTGTTTTAAAAATGATTGAGGAATGAGATCTGCCTCTTTCAAGTTGCTGTCTTTGTGGACAGCCAACATTTTTTTTGTGGCAGGATTACTGTAGATGATATCGTTGTACTGATTGAGACTGACAATCGGATGTGGGTTTCTCTGAGTAAACTGTGCCAGACGTTTGTTGCTTCGTGATACCCTGAAATAGACCCGCAAGTACCAACCTGTTACCAGTGCGACAAAAATAATCGCCAGCGAGTAGATCATAATCGTGGTATTGGTATTGTTTAGTTTTAATAGGGTATTTTGATAACCAGTGGTGACATCGACATCGGTGGTTTGTTCAAGTACCACCAGTAATTTGATGATTTCACGGCGCTGATGACTAATGTCAGATAGTTGCTGGCGAGCAAGATCCCAGCTGGTATTGTCGCTTATCATGTTAACCTGAAAGGCACTGGCCGCGTCGTTAATCGTTTTTAGGCCGCTGCGTAACTCAAAGAGCATAGATTTATCGGCTATTAGGCCCGATAAGGTATTGCTATGATGAAAGGTGTCGTTTTTGGCCGCGGCAAAGCTTTTCCAGTAAAGGGTTTCTTCGGTGGTCGTGTAATACTCGTACAACACCCTTTCTTGTTCAGAAACACTGGCCATGATTTGACGAATAACAGACAACGCGGGCATTTGTCTTTCAATCAGCGCTTTGGTGGTATCTTCAACATCCGACACCGTAAAATAAACCACACAAGACAAAATAAAACCAAGCACAATGATCAGGCTGTAAACAGCAGTTGCTTTTACTTCCTCACTCATTTTTCGCAGTAACATTTTGGCTTCCTGTTGGGGTTTTTGTCTAACAATCGCCTATTAAACAGTATGCTCTGGCTGCTGTCGATTATATTGTTGGATTTATCTGTGTTGAGGTTAGAATCGCTTAATATTTGCCGCTTTTCATAGATTTGTCGGGTTAACTATTGCACCAACATCCATGTTTGGTGCTTTAAACGGAGCTTCAAATAATGGCGATTTCTTTATTTAGTCTTGAGTGACTTCAGGCACGCTCACAGGGGTAAAGTTTTCTCCGGGGTAACAGCCAAGAATTTTGATGAATCCGGTTATCTTTTTCAACTGTGCCAATGCATTTTGCATATTACTCGCATTGATATTGGCCTGCACATCGACATAAAACATTTCCTGCCATGGGTTACCTGTAATTGGACGCGATTCTAGCTTGTGCATGTTTATACCATGCTCTTTTAACACCAACAAGGTGTCGACCAGTGAACCTGATTGTTGACCTGTGGTCATGATAAAAGTGGTTTTCGCTGGAATTTGTTCGGCGACTTGAACTGACTCGCGGCTGACGACGATAAAACGAGAAAAGTTTTGTTTTTGGTTGGCTAAGTCTTCTTGAATCGCTACTAAGCCAAATACCTTGCCGCCTTCTGCACTACCAATGGCGGCGACTTTGTTGGAATTAAGCTCTTGGACCTTGGCAAAGGCATCGGTGGTGCTGTCACAATGGATAATTTTTACATCGTCGAGATTGTCGAGATAATTTATGCATTGGGCATGGGGTTGATGGTGGGTATAGATGACCTCAATGTTATTGACATCAACCTCTTCGCAAGCCACCAGACAATGGTTGACCGGCTGAGTTAATTCGCCAACAATTGATAAACTGGTGTGCTGCAACAGGTCGTAAACTTCATTGATGCTACCTGAAGAGGTATTTTCGATAGGTAAGAGGGCATAGTCTG
The DNA here is from genome assembly GCA_938085045.1 of uncultured Alteromonadaceae bacterium. Taxonomy (GTDB): domain Bacteria; phylum Pseudomonadota; class Gammaproteobacteria; order Enterobacterales; family Alteromonadaceae; genus JABSOG01. Next base: position 8,739 of record CALKGI010000182.1, on the reverse strand, counting down.
CTTGACCTGTTTCGACTTTTTCAGTGATTTCGTTAAAGCTAGAACAACCTAACTCGGTAATGCTGGTTGAACGACGTGAGAAATATTTAATACAGGCCAAGTAACTATATGAACCCTGTCCGCCCAAAAATGCGACCGATACCGCACCTTTGTTCTGGTTTTCGTTAAGGATGCGTTGCAGCAATGCCTGTTGGTTGAGTACTGAATCTTCTATGATCACCTGATACAGTTGCTTAATATAATGGGTATCAAGCCCTAATGATTGTCCGTACTTAATCAGTCGTACCAACAATTCTTGCTCTCTGCCCGGATCCCTGACCGCCTTTTTTAGCTTGATCTTATTTTCACCGACTAGATTACTGACACGTCTGCGTTTGGCCAGCAGGATCAACAGCTCAGAATCGATTTCGTTGATGTCATCTCTAAGCGTTTCCATTATATTCATTTAGCACCTCTGTTATTTATCTCTTAAATCTTAAGTTTCGAAATTTGCTGAAACTCTAAAAACGCCCTGATTAAATGCAGGATACAAAAAAGCCTCCGAAGTGGGAGGCTTTTTATTCATTGTTTTGAGTGTTAATCATTAAACGAACAAAGGCCCCTCGGGTATAAACACCAAGGTAGGGAAAAATCGAAAAGAAAAACGGTTCACTTTGTTCATAGCGTTAATCTATTTTGCCCTTGGCTTAGTGTCAAGCGAATTATTACTCGTTTACATTTTTAACAGAACACCATTTGCGATTAACTGGTGTGACCATTTGCGAAAATGTTGGGATTTTCGGCTAATCTTGCAAAAATAAACCACTAAAAGACGTAAAAATAAAAATTACCGTATTGTACTGTGGCCGGGTAATTGTTAAATTGCGCTTGTTGGCTTATGGTTAGTAAAGTCAATGGGCAGGAAGTACCTTTAAACCATCCTCCCAAATGAAAATAAATACAACAAAGAATGAAAACAAATAACAAATTCAGGAGTGGATAGTGGAAAAGACTTGGTTAAAAAGTTACCCCGAGGGCGTGCCAGAGGAAATCGATCCAGGGCATTACCCATCATTGCTGGAATTGTTTGAAGAATCTCTAAGCAATAACGCCGATAGAGTTGCCTTTATCAATATGGGCAAATCAATGACCTACCGTGAGGTCGACGAAAAGAGCAAGGCGTTTGCTGCCTATCTACAACAAGACTTAAAACTCAAAAAAGGCGATTCTGTAGCATTGATGATGCCCAATTTGTTGCAATACCCCGTTGCTTTAATAGGTGTTATTCGCGCTGGTTGTATCGTGGTCAACGTCAACCCGCTGTATACACCAAGAGAATTAGAACATCAACTCAACGATTCAGGCGCTAAGGCGATATTGATCATTGCCAACTTTGCAGACACGCTGCAAAAGGTGCTAAATAAAACAGGGGTTGAACACGTTATTCTGACCCAGATGGGCGATATGCTCGGTGGGCTTAAAGGCCGCGCCATAAACTTTGCTGTCAAACATGTCAAAAAGATGATCCCCTCATTTGATTTACCAACCGCTGTCGGTTTTAAACAAGCGCTCAGTAGAGGTGAAAAGCTCACCTATACCAAGCCCAGTATCAATGGCGATGATTTGGCCTTTTTACAATACACCGGTGGTACTACTGGTGTGTCTAAAGGCGCAATGTTAACTCACTTCAATATGGTTGCGAATCTCGAACAAGTTGTCGGTTGCCTTAACCCGTTGTTAAGGGAAGGGCAAGAGTTCGTTGTTACTCCGTTGCCGCTTTATCATATCTTTGCCTTGACCGCGAACCTTTTGACATTTATGAAGTTCGGCTCAGTCAACTTACTTATCACAAATCCAAGAGACATGCCTGGATTTGTTAAAGAATTGGGCAAATATCAAATGACCGTACTAACAGGGGTAAACACCTTGTTTAACGGTTTGCTTAATACCCCTGGATTTAACGATTTAGATTTCAGCAAATTAAGACTGTCTTTAGGTGGTGGTATGGCAGTACAAAGACCCGTCGCTGAACGGTGGCAAAATACCACAGGCTCTGGATTGGTCGAGGGTTATGGTTTAACTGAGTGCTGTCCGTTGGTCACCATCACGCCATGTGATGCTGGCGGTTTTACCGGCAGTATTGGATTGCCAGCACCGTCGACAGATATTATGTTGGCCGATGAGCAAGGCAATGCAGTGCCTGTGGGCGAATCTGGTGAATTATGGGTTAGAGGCCCACAGGTAATGAAAGGTTATTACAATCGTCCTGATGCCACAGATGAGGTCATGCATGGCGATTGGTTTGCCACAGGTGACATTGCCACGATGGATGAAAAAGGCTTTTTCTTTATCGTCGACCGTAAAAAAGACATGATTATTGTTTCTGGCTTCAACGTCTTCCCTAACGAGATTGAAGAAGTTGCTGCAATGAACGAAAAAGTATTGGAATGTGCCGTTGTTGGTGTTCCTAATGATGTTTGTGGTGAAGTGGTTAAGTTGTTCATCGTTAAAAAAGACGATTCATTAACCGAAGACGAGATCAAAGCACACTGCAAAGAGCACCTAACAGGTTATAAAGTGCCTAAGATGGTAGAGTTTAGAGATGAACTGCCTAAGACCAATGTTGGAAAAATCTTAAGGCGATTGCTGAAAGACTCATAAACCGTTTATGGTTATCGTCGTATGAACTTACGGCGTCTAAACATAAAAAACCGGCGCTAGCCGGTTTTTTTATGTTTAACGATAATTGTTCAATAACAATATTAGAGAGGCGGCGGGATGTCTTTGTAATTATCAGGCGCGTTTTGCTTTAACCACTGAGCTTTAATCCGCACCATTTCTTGTTGCTTGGTACTGAGCAGCACCTCTGAATCCGTCAATTCTAAGCTTAACTGATGATCGCGCTGACCGGCATTTTTACAAAAATAACGCCAAGCCGTTTGTGTTTCAGTGTCTTGGTAGGCATAAGCCACTGATGAGCAACGTTTGTACTCTTCAAACTCTATCGCTTTTTTGTGCCACACAAATAAAGACTGGCGGTATTGTTCAATCAAATTGTCGTTATTGACTCGGTATAGGCCAATGGCGGTAGCAAAGCTTTCTATGGCTTGGTTGACGGCATCGCGCGGTTTGAATTTAAATAGTTGATGATACAGGTCATTAGATTTTTGCGGATTTAACGGCAGTACATCACCTATGGCGTAGGCGTGGGCAAGAAACTTGATGGAGTCTACATGGTCGTCTTTGGCTAACAACAACATTAACGATTCACCATATTTGCTGTCGCTATTATAACTCTCTTCATTTTGTAAGATGATGAGGCCTTTCATATATACCGCATCAATAAAGCGTGCATCAACCGCTTTATCGAGCCATTTTTCGGCGTTTATTTTATCGCGTTTTACGCCGTAACCAATATATAAAAGGCGGGCAAGAATATACTGAGATTCGGCATTGCCCTCTTTGGCGGCGCGGATAACGCTAAGCAGGTTGTCGGTGAGGCTGCCGGGGCGTGTTAAAAAGGCTTCAAATGAATCGAATGCACTCGCCTTAAAGCTCGCTGAACTCAACAATAATGTGAATAAGGCAATAACCATTATTTTCAACATGTTGCCTCCTGTTTTATTTGTTTGAGTGGGTGTTGGTTTAAGCGATTTTAGCGGTGGGAAATAAACAGCTATCGCTACCTTTAAGTGTAGTCGTTTATTGTGGCAACGCAAAAGTTTGCACGGGAAAAAATGAGTAGAATTAAGTGGTTGGGGATGATTCGTTCGTCGCTACTATTTAAAAAACAAATAGAGCGACGAAAGTTTTAGAACACGACGATATCGTTAGGCAAAAATTGTGGTATAGAACATCACGACCAAAATAATTGGACAAACGTAACGTACATAGCTTGGCCAAATTTTCCAGAATATTGACGATTCCATTTCAGGACAGCCATCTTTAAGTTCTTCCAAAATGGTGTGTCTGTGCCATACCCAACCGGCAAAGATACTCAACATTAAACCAATCAGCGGTTGGCTGTATTGAGTTGTGATAGCCACCACCAAACCAAACAGTTCAGCTTGATTAAAAATGATAATGGTACTCATCAACAAAATACCTAAACCAATCATCCAAGATAATGCACTACGGCTCTTCTCACTGTTTTCTACTGCATAAGCAACTGGCACTTCAAGCATCGAAATTGACGAGGTAACCGCTGCTATGGTCATCAATACAAAGAATATTAAGGCGATGAATGGCCCAATCGACCCCATAGATTCAAACAATGACGGGATAACGGCGAATATTAACTGGCCGCCGTCAATCAATTCACCCGCTTCATTGAAGATGGTCACACCATTGTTCAAAGCAACGTACATTGCCGGAATGATTAACATACCTGCCATGATAGCAATGCCGATATCAACCAGTGCAACAGAGGCGCCTAGCACAACTATGTTTTCTTTCTTCGACACGTAAGAGCCGTAAATCAACATCGTACCCACACCTAGGCTCAACGAGAAAAAGGCTTGTCCAAGGGCACTTATTAACAAGTCAGGGTCGGTCACCTTTGAAAAATCAGGCACTAAATAGGCTTCCCAACCTTTGCTCGCACCTTCAAGAGTCGAAACATAAACAATCAAAGCTAAAATTAGCAATATCAGCATCGGCATTAACCGGGTTGACCATTTCTCTATACCGTTACTAACGCCTTTGCTGACAATGAGAATGGTCATTACAAAAAAGGTGACGCAAAAGATAATGTCTCTGGGAATTGAATCGGCGGTTAACCAAGTTGAGGCTTCGGTCATGCCTAACATATCGGTTACCGAGCTTAGCCCGTGTGCCAGCATCCAACCAGCGACGATGGCGTAAAAGCTCAAAATCAAACTGACTACGGCTAAACCCCAGTAACCTGTAAGTCGCCCAATGAGTTTTGGCACCGGGTCGATGGAGATTTTTTGCAACGCATCAACCATATTCGATTGTGCGTGACGCCCGATAATCAGCTCGGCCATCAAAATTGGATAAGCCAGCAAAAAAGTTAATATCAAATAAACCAGTACAAATGCTGCCCCCCCGTTACTGGCCACTTGGGTCGGGAAACCCCAAATGTTACCCAAACCAACGGCAGACCCTGCCGCTGCTATTACAAATCCTATTCTTGACGAAAACTGTCCGCGTGCACTCATGTAATATTTCCAAACTGTTAATTGTTATTCAGACGAAGCTCTTGCATATATTTGCTGCAAATCAACGACAGGCCAAGAGTATATTGAATTTGAGCGGCAAAGACGAGTACCCGGGCCCAACGAATATGTTAATACCTGTAAATTTATCATTAAATAAATGAACACAATAATCTGACCGTTGCTCATTACTCTATAGGTTGTATGAATTTCAAACAGTGAAATGGGGTTATTGCAGCGCACGCAAAATAAATAGCGCTCAATCCGTAATGCTCAAGGCAATATTGTCATCTTTAATACAAAGTGCTAGTGTTTGAAAAATCTAAAAAATAGCTTAAACGGTATTAAACAATGCAAATGGATAAATCAATCAATGTATTAGGTGAACCACTGGTGACGTGTGGCGACACTCCTGTTACCGGTTTTTTCAGAGATGGCAAGTGTAATACCTGTGCACAAGACAAAGGTTCTCACACAGTTTGTATCGAAGCCTCACATGATTTTCTCGAATTCTCGCGCGCTAAAGGCAATGACTTGTCAACGCCGGTACCTGAATATGGTTTTAGTGGTTTAAAACCCGGTGACAGTTGGTGCTTGTGTGCTGCCCGTTGGTTACAGGCTTATGAAGAAGACCACGCACCCAGAGTGCATTTAACCAAAACCCACATTCGGGCACTTGAGATCATCCCAATTGAGCTGCTTAAGCAATATGGAATGGATTTGAATTAACTCAATAAAAAATTCGAACTTTTTTCTCGCAGTGGTTACTCTATATCTTCGAAGTAGGAATATCTCAAAGTAAATAGTAACGAGGAATGCATGTTCAGGATAAATTCATATAAAGTTGCCGCCATTTCCCTTTTAACTTTAACCCTAGTGGGTTGCGGCGGTGGAGGTGGTTCGACTGTATCAACTCCCGCACCAGACCCAACGCCAGCCCCGACACCGACGACGCCGCCCACACCAACACCTGACCCAGCAGTTGCAGATTTTGTAATTAATGAGCAAAACAAAACATTGGTGCGATACGCGCCCGGTAATACCATTAACTACGATATTCGTTATAGAAACTTCGGCAACGCCTTTAGCGAACCGTTTACACTGCATGGTTCTCAAGATGTTGAGTTCACGACTTCGATTAGTCCGGTCACATTTGACGGCGGCATAGAGTCGATGACCAAGAAAATTACCTCCGACATGCACAATATTGATGATCAACGTCCTATCTCTATTAATAGAGATGAGTACGAAGAGATCATTCAGTTTCCAGTAGGCTGGTCTGATGAGTCAGGCACATCTGCATGGGTATTTAGTGAAGTAAAGCGAAGAGTTATGTATTCTTCGGCTTCACCCGAGCAAGGGATTTTGCTATTACCAGGCGACCCGCATATTGGTTACAGCAACAGCGCAAGCTATCAAAAACTCAAGTATCTCACCATGAACCCAGCCGATGGCAACCAAATTCGCAACGCTGAGGAAACGATTGTTATCAATCATATCGATGTGGTGGAAACCCCGCTAGGCACCTTTGATGCCTATCGTTTGGAGCATAGTTATATCGATGCCGATGAGAACGGATTTGCGTTTACAAACATCGGTATGTATTGGATACATCCTGCTATTGGCGTTATTAAAGCCCGGTTCACCAGATTCGACGCTTTTGCCGATTCGACAAGCGAATACGTGCTCATGATCAACGATACTAACCTGCCTTATTAATTCCCTGTAAAATGGTGTTTCCCTGTTTATGATAAACTGAATATAAATTCATTTATCTGAATGGGGGATACAAGCCGTTACAATTGGCTACCAAAGCGACAGAAAAAATTATAAGTTATTTCAAATTAAACATTGCACGCAAAAAAAAACGATGCTAATTTGATAGGCATACGGTGAAGCACGCAAAGAATTATCAGTGCTTACAGCAACAGCATTAATTAAAGAGTTTATTTATACAATGAAACAGATTATTACCTTAACAATGAGTCTCAACCTCGCGCTCCTCCTCAGGAAGCGCGGGCTGATATGGTTTAGGTAAAAAATAAAATCATTGTCAAAACCCCGCGCAGCAGTCGCGGGGTTTTTCGTTTTAGGCCCCACGACTTCCGCCCCAGTTTTGACTATTACAACAAATATTTTGACTGAGAGAGAAACATTATGGTTGCCAATAACGATAAAGTGTGGTTTTTTGATACCACGTTAAGAGACGGAGATCAGGCTTTAAGTGCGAGCTTGAGCCAAGCCGAAAAAGTTCAAGTTGCTCATGCCATTGCTCGTCTAAATGTCGATGTTATGGAAGTTGGGTTTCCTGTTTCATCTCCCGGTGATTTTGCCGCTGTGTCACAAATTGCTCGCGAAGTGAAAGGCCCAACCATTTGTGGTTTGGCCCGCGCAGTCGCAAAAGACATCGAAGCTTGTGGCGAAGCGTTAAAAGACGCTGAAAATCGCCGTATTCATACCTTCATTGCTACCTCTCCAATTCATTTACAAGACAAACTGAAAATGTCGCTGTCAAAAGCCAACGATATGGCCATTGCTGCCATTAAGTTGGCTAGCCGCTATACCGACGATATCGAATTTTCTTGTGAAGATGCCGCTCGTACACCTTTTGAAGATTTGTTTTGGATCATTGAACGCACCATCGACGCCGGTGCCACCACCATTAATTTACCCGACACAGTAGGTTACACCACACCCAATGAATATGCGGCGATGATCACGGCTATTCGTAATAACGTGGTGAATATTGATAAAGCTCGCTTGTCTGTTCATTGCCATAATGACCTAGGTTTGGCTGTTGCCAACAGTGTTGCAGCCGTAGCGGCAGGTGCACGTCAAATCGAATGTACCATCAATGGTATTGGCGAACGCGCTGGTAACTGTGCGCTTGAAGAAGTGGCGATGATATTGAATACCCGCAAAGACCACTACAATTTGACTACCCAAATTAAAACCGATGAAATTCATCGAACCTCACGTTTGGTCAGCCAAGTGTGCAACATGCCAATTCAACCAAACAAAGCCATTGTTGGCCAAAACGCTTTTGCTCATAGTTCAGGCATACATCAAGATGGCATGTTAAAAGCGTCTAAAACCTACGAAATTATGTCACCAGAAAGCATTGGTATTCGCAAGAGCGACATGAACATGACGTCACGCTCGGGTCGTCATGTAATTCAGCACCGTTTAGAGGTGATGGGTTACAAAAAAGAAGATTACGATTTGGATGCTTTGTATGCCAAGTTCTTAGAATTGGCCGACCAAAAAGGTAAAGTGCACGACTACGATTTAGAAGCGCTGTTGCATTTCACCACCTTAGATGAGCAAAGTGGTACCAAGTACCAGTTGGATTTTGTTAACATTCATTCAAACTCATCCTCTGTCGCCAGTGCAACAGTCGGTTTGATGATTGACGGCAAGCAGGTAATTGAAGCGGCTACTGGTAATGGTCCTGTTGATGCAGCCTATCGCGCCATCGGACGCATCACCGACAAAGCCATTGGCATTATCGAATATAGCTTGGACGCCAAAGGCACCGGTGCAAACGCTTTGGGTCAAGTTAACGTCATTGCCAAATACAAAG
>CALKGI010000181.1 GCA_938085045.1 uncultured Alteromonadaceae bacterium | reverse complement strand
CAGGCCTTGAATCAATATTTTTTACCACACTGACATGTAATTTGAGGTAATCGACTTCAAACTCTCTGATGTACTGGGTGTTGAGTACATACAAACCAACGTGATCAACCAATAACCTTGCGCCCACTTTATGAACCGCTCTGAAAAAATAACGCAGTGCTTTCCCTTTATTAACCAGATGATATTCGCTGATCTCAATGATGATACGACAAGCGGCCTTAGGGAACTGTTGTAAATAATCGAGGAGCCAGCGCTGAAACTCAATATCGAGCAGAGAATCGACATGCAAATTCAAACTACAGATATCGTGGGAGCTTTTCTCATATTGTAATAACTTAATGGTTTTTTCGACCATCAGCTGATCTACTCTAGCCACCATGCCAAATTTTTGTGCCATCGGCAAAAATACCGCCGCACTGGCCAATTGACCGTTGTCATTGCGCATGCGGGCCAAAATTTCATGATGGTGAATAACACTGTTGTCGGTCAACATAACGGGTTGAAACAACAGCACAAAAGCTTGCTGATTGATGGCTGAATCTAATGATGTGCGCCATTTAACCGACCCTTTTGCCAAATCTTTAACGATAAGTCCTTTGTCATACATAAACCAGTTACTTGGGCCTTGCAGTTGTGCCGCCCGAAGCGCCATATCGGCTTCAGCCAACACTTGATAAACCGTTTCATTGGGTTGAAATACGGCCACACCAATATGAAAGAAATGTTCGCTGTCAACACATTCAGGCAAGGGGATACGATTACACAAACGAATGAATCTAGAGGCAACCTTTTCGGCTTCAACAATACTGATATGAGGGATAAGAATGGCAAAGTCAAACTCTGAACGACGCGCGAATACCGCATTGGGGTGATCTTCAAGGTATTTATCAATCAGAGTAATGAAGTAATTTAGCAGTTCCGATGCTTCATCTTTACCAGCTTCAACCTGTATAACATCTAATTCCCCCAATTGAATCAAGTAAACACAACCGCCACTGTTACTTTCAGTGTCAGCCAAAAAGGCTTCTATTCGATGATCGAAATAAACCCGGTTACCAATACCAGTTTCAGCGTCTAAAAAGGCTTGAGAGCGAACAAACTTATCCACTTGAAATGACTGAGCGACGGCTTGTTGCATCACTTCATCCATGGCCATTATCGCATCAGTGACAACCCAATCGCCCGGTTCAAACTGTTCTACCTTTTGTTTTTCAGGACTATGTTTTAAATAGTCCTTTGCCCAACGCTCTGTTTTGATAAGACCCGCAAAGTGTTTGTCTAACCAAAGTTTACCACATCGATAGGTAAATACTGATGTGCAAACAAACCACACATTAACCAACAAAAGTAACACTAAAGAGGCGGTATCGGGGATGGTAAAAAGCAAAACATTAAGCACAAACCACGCGCCCACAACAGCCGCCAGTATGTAACGTTTTACCGGATTATTTTTGAGATTATGATACAAGGGATCAATCAAGCGACGCATTGTGGTTGCCAGTCAACAGGGTTTGAACTTTATCTCTAAAGTGTAGTGTATTATTTTGATAAACCCATGTGGGCCATGCAATAAAAACAGTGCCAGCATGTAAACTTTTGTGTCTTTATTGAGTGCTTAGTTTATGGTTGATATCGACTTTAATTTCTTGCGCTAAACAGCTGAATTTTAACATTCAAGGCTCAACCATTTTTTGCACTTTTTACAACCAATAACGCAAGTTATGCTTGTAAAAAGAAAAAGGCCTTATTATAAACAAGGCCTTTTATTTTTAGATTAGTTAACCAAATGCGACTTTAGAATGGTTATGGACACTTTTTTCTCACTGCGTGAGTGAGTGACTTTCTAAATTTCAGTAAGTTACAAATAATTAGCCCCTGTTAAATGAACAATCTGTAATGAATTATGTAATGTTTTAGATATCAAATTAGTAATACTATACAAACTTACCGTAGTTTTATATTGAAAGTAGCGCCAATGTGAAGGGGCGTCATATTTATATTTTATGTTAGCATTTCAAAACTACAAGGCTGTAAAAAATGTATAATGCAACGATACTGATTCGCCACACAATTATGAATGAAATTAAACGATCCACAAATTAGGGTGAAGCTTAAAGAATTCCTTTTAAGCTCACGCATTAAACCTAGAGCAATTCTAGAGGAATTGCATGTACACAAAGGCAATGCAATTGCAGATGTTGTTGCTGTATATAATGAGCCCCACTGTTTCGAAATAAAGGGGGAAAATGACAACATCAATAGGCTACTAATACAGGGTCAGTTCTACGATCTTTGTTTCAAAAAAATAACGCTGGTTACTACAAAGAATCACCTTGAGAAAGCCGTCAAAACAATACCTCTCTACTGGGGTATTATGCTTGCCAGCTGCGAAAACAATCGAACAAAACTCAAGTATTACCGCAAATCCAAAAATAATCCCATATTTAAAAAAGAAATTGCTCTATATACACTATGGCGTCAAGAAATGTTCGATATTGGTACCAAATGTGATCTGTTACTACCTAAAAAAATAAACAAAGGAGAACTTGCCCTAGAGATTGCAAATAAATTAACACAAAAAGAAGTAAATACTTCAATTGCCAAATCGCTAATCAATAGAACGATATATCAAAATCATTAAGCATATACGTGATATGTGCATTTATTAGTGATTTTGGGATTGTACTTGGTGTTGCGTCTTTACCAATACTACTCGCCTTTTGGCTTAAATATTCATCACCAAATGAGTAGTCTTCACCCCTATAATAATCTTTTGCAATTATTATACCTGCTAGATCATTGTATTGTTTTGAGCCCCTAGGATGGCTCTCTAAAGCACCACCCCTAATAATGAACTGTTTGTCTTCATAGCAATAAATAATTTTCGGCGTAGTAACTTTTCTTATGACTCCGCCATCAAAAGTGACGTCAGAATAATTAGGACTTACGGCTGTATAGTCACCAAATACAACATCATCAATTTGGGACAAACCAGCAAGAGCGTGAGTAAATATAGCTATTTCGTTTCTGGTTAAATCTGTGTATTCATTAGGATTTAAAATATCTTTTATCGACGGAGTGATGGATGAACCAGTTATAATGACCTTATCTATGTCGTAGTACTTCCGCATTGAATTGATAAAGTTGAATATTTGTTCTGCTCTTTTTATTGGGTCTGTATCCTTGCACACCCGATTATCTATAATCAAATGCCAATCATCAAAATTCTCACCTGCTTGAGCTGCCAACTCATCAAACTCATCAGCAATTAGTTCATAAGAAAGTAAATCATCTGACCCAAACCGGAAGGCGATTGAATCACTACTAATAATGCCCTCTTCCTTTGCATCAAATACCACCAAATTCCTATTTTCACTTCTATCAATACCAACCACAGGTATGAAATTGGTCTCGATGAATTTATTTATTACATAGCTATAGTTGTCTTCACCATCGATAAGAATAGCATCATCAATGTCAAAATTATCAATATAAAAACTTGGTAAATCAGTCAGGTTTAATTCATATTTCCGATAAATCCTATCTATCATTTGACTAAGTGAGTTACTGTTATGATCTGCCTTTCTAGCAAAATCAAAAAAGGGAGTGAGATTTTTCTTCTCAAAACTTTCCAGTGCTTTGACAGCTGCAATCTCATTCGCTTTGAATTTCAAAAATGGAATATAACTCATAGCCCCAAAATGCTCCTAACATCAGTATCATGAATAATTGACTTAAAAAGATTGTACTGATTCAGCTCTTTTCTTAATCTACCAGCAACAATAGCAGGGTGAATACCAACTTCTGCCGCAAAATCAACAACGGACTTGTCTGATAAATTATATTTTGGCGGACAATTTCTCCATTTATTGCTGGGAATTAAAGTGTTTAAAGCTAACCTATCGGCTTGCATTTCAATAAGGCTCTCAGACGACTCATCCAAATCCTCAATTATTGGAATATTCAACTCATCTAGATGAAGATATAAATGTGCAAGTTCGTGCATCAAAGTAAACCAAAAATTATCAAGTCTGTTATATCTTAAACTAAGAGCAACAACAGGGTGCCCAGAATCCAACCGAAAAACAGCACCATCTAATTTCAAACTGGGAACGCTTCGTTCCGTAACTAAAATAACTCCGAGTCCAGCTAAGTAAGACTCAATTAGGGGGAGTTCATTAATATCCTGACTTTTATGAGCTATATGCTTTAGGTCTTCTTTAGTAATTCCTTGGAATTTTGGTAAGCCATTAAAAGAAACAAACAAACTTGCTACTTCCCTGACACGAGCCAGCCAATAATTAACCAACGCCTCACTCGAATCCATTCTTTTACGATACAACGTACCATTTACCTCCCTAGAGTGTACCTCATAGAAGAAATTTAGCTTACCTAACTCACCACTTTGCTTGAGTGCACTAGGTAAAGTTTCGTACTGAGCATTGCACTTAACGTAAGATTTATACAGCTCACTGGCCGTATTAGATTGACCAGGTACAATAAAAAACTCTTCAAATGCTGCAGAATCATTCATGATGCCTCCATGTATAACTTTGTATGAGCAGCCGACATTTCAAAATACTGTAAAGTATCCTTATCCAAAGCACTAAATGAATCCATTCCAATTTTTGCATAAAAGCCCGCTGCCCTAGGTAAAGCATGCAAACAAAATCCATAACGAAGAGACAACTCTTCTGTTGCATATTTTATGACATCGCGAATAATTGCGCTACCAACGCCACAGTATTGCCTTGTAGACATAGGGTTTTGCCGATTCCAAGGAGCCACGGCAATATATTCAATGTAAAATATATTATCACCGTCAATCGCACTTTGTTTTGGATGGTATATCAGACATGCTGCTTGAGGTATATTGTCAATGACGAGAAAAAACCAATTATACTCAGGTCCTTGATACGCGAAGTGTTTCTTAAACCACTTCCAGTGACTATCGTCTACCTGAATAGTAGCGAGCACTTCATTTAAGCGATTTTCTTCAAAATTCTGCGCCTGAATAAAATCCAGTAACTGCATATTATACAGTCCCCACATTTCATCACATTGATGCGCCCTCACAATATCCCAACCATGAAAAAGTTGATAACTAACGTCTTCAGACCGATTATCAAGTAGAATACCTTCCTCAATAATATCCCCTGAAGTTTGCGTTATTTGCCCACTTGCAATCAAATTCTTAATATCAGCAATCGATTTCATGCTATTTCCATCCTGACAAATTGAAAAATACAACGATTAATTGCCTGATACACCTTCAACCCCTAAAACATCAAGCACTTAACAAATTAGGAAAACGAATATAGCCCGAATTTAACAACATGTCAAACCGATACAGGAAACACTTCCAAACTTTCCGCTGCTGGACCTAAGTTAAACCCTTATAAATTTAAAAGGAGGCCATTAATCATTGCTTAAAAGTACAGATAGGTATGTTTGCCGCACGTCTGTCGCCCCCAAACGCCCAATAGCAGCAACCAATATTCCCCTCGGCCCAACCAACTCAATCTCACTTTCAGCCCGCGTCAATGCTGTATAAAACCATGATCTGTCAATCATCCTGGTTTTAGTCAAGGGAATAATGACCCGTGGAAATTGCGAGCCTTGCGCCTTGTGCAAACTAATGGCGTAAGCGCTACGAATACTATCCAGTAACGATTGTGTCAATCGGACTTCGGCCCCAGTGTCAATTTCAACCACTCCAAAGTGTTCTTCGGTTTGTGCAACGGAAATGAGCTTACCTAGCGTGCCATTTTGTACACCAGCTTCGTAATCATTTGCCGTGAAGATAACCGGATCACCCAGTCTAATATCCAAATAATGTTGTTGCCCATAAAGATCAAACTCAAGACGTTTACCAGCTGGGTTACATAACTCTTGGCAGCGGCTATTGATAATATCAATACCGCCGTGCTGAGGTTTATATGTTGCACCGATAATACGTGAAGACTCAGGAGACTGCATATATAACTCAACGGCTTTGTTTGTCACATTTTGCTGCGACACTTCATGCAGGCGAATATTGCCGGTGCTCAACGCTGGCGGTACGATACCTTCTTGAACGAGTTTGGTATATTCGGGAATTCCAGTCGAACCATCCTGCCTTTTAACAATATTCAACTCAGTGTTATTTAGTACGCCTGATTTAACAATATCCGCCAGTACCAAACCAGCACCAATGGGTGGTAACTGATTCGGGTCACCAACAAACAATAACCTAGTGTCAGAACTGATGTGTGTGACAATCCTATACATTGTGGCAATATCAACCATGCTGGCTTCATCAATAACAACCAAATTCTTGGCTCCTTCAAGCAATGGCTCTTCTCGTAAAAATTTAGCTATTGTACTTGAAGCAAAGCCAGTAGATTCATACATTCGCATTGCTGCACGACCAGATAAAGCAACGGACTTGATGCTATAACCCAAGTGGTGATAACCCCGCAATACTGTTCGCAGTACCGTGGTCTTTCCTGTGCCAGCACCGCCAGTGATACATGCAACGGCGTTCCGTATGGCACAAATAACGGCTTCAACTTGTTTTTCGGTCAATGGAAAAGGCAAATCCTTGGTTGCCACGAAATACGCATTATCTTGCGAGTGGCCCCATTCATTGACAGCTTTTAACTTTAGCAATCGCTTGGCCACCACATGTTCCATGACAAGCATACCTGTTGGATGATAGGTCCCATGTTCACCATAAATAAAGGCACCACCGACATGACTGCACGATAGCGCTCTGGTTGCTAACGGTTTGTTGCCAACCAATTTGCTTACCAATGGTTTTAGCTCCCTGTGCGTAGCCAACGTGTGCCCTTTGCTAACTCTTTGCATCAAAGCACATTCAACGGCCCCAATCAGTCGCCGTTCATCATCGACTCTTATGTTGAATTTTCTCCGCGCGATTGTATCAACCGCAACAAATGTCATCCCAAACGTCAGTAACTTATATGGGTTGTCTTTAATTGCATCAACGGCATTTTCTTGATGGTGTTTGAACAATCTTTGCGTCACTGCTGGCGGGATATTATGCTCAGCAAACCAATGCGCGTGTTTGAGGTTGGCATATTTTCTGTAACCGACAAACAATGACTGGACAGATAAATCAGATATTATCCCTTGCAGCTTATCGGTTTCTTGATGTTCAAGGATCGCATAAATCCCTTTGCCATAGAGCTGCCATAACTCTCTGGCTTTTACTTCGCCGATGCCCTTGAAGTCACGCTCCTTGGCAATAAATTTTATGAAATTCTCGCCCGTCTCAGGCAGTGTGACAATACATTTAGTTGGTTCGATATGTAGTTCAATGATCATGAAGCCATTGCGTTCAACCGGTTTTTCTTCGACTGACCCGACTACACTCCAATGCTGGCCGGTTACTGGTTGCATAGGCAAAATTTCAGGTTTACTTTTTACAACAACAATTTGCTTGGCGGATGCTATTTTGTAGCCTGACAATGGCACACCGGCAAAGACAACGCCTTTGTCATTGTTTTGCCAAATACCTGTAACACGCAAATTGATGGCTTGATTCATCGCGGTAAAACTCCGTACTGCCCAAGCGCCTCGCTCAGTTCAGCAAACCGCTTTAGTTGGTCCTCTAAGGCTCGGTTTTTTGCTTTTAACTCCATATTCTCCTGCTCAAGCTTGGCAACACGATTGGCGTCCTGTGCTTGTTTACGAGCATTTTGATCATGCTGTTGAGGTTTACTGGCGGCATCTTTGGCTTGCTCGGTTAATGCAGGCAACACACCACGATCACGAAGGCTATTTTCCAGTTCGGCCATCATTGATGCTAACCTGGGGTTTTGTCGTAGCGCTGATTTTGCACAACCAACCAGTTTGGCGACTTCGCCTCTGTTAAGCTGGCCTCGAAAAGTTATCTGCCGAAAATCATCATCCGACATCGATGCCGCCCAGCTTTGGAATGCATCAACATTCTTTTGCGCGAGTTGTTGACCACTTGCCATCAGTTCCCCCTATTTACTTTTGACCGCTACAGGTGCAGTACGATCCCTGTCAATCCGTGGCAAGGCCTCGTTAAGCTGATGTTCTTTTATTCCATGTTTGTAGGCGTTGTATTGCCAAACGACAAATTGCTCCATTAATGCCCGGTTTTGTTCTTCCAACCTCTGTACTTTGCTTTCAAGGTTTTTAATACGCTCAACGGCCACTTTTACATTTGAAACCAACGGTTCATGTATCGTTTCGTTTTTAAGCCCTTTTTTTTGGCTGTATACGCTGCCTTAATGGTTTTGTTGGCATTCAATGATTGGCGAGTTGGCTTTTTACCAACGACCTGAAGTGCGGCTTCGCAAATCTCATCCCAGGTCATCTTATAATCTGACCAGCCATCAATGATGTTAATGATCGCTTCAATATCTGCTTTGCTAAGATGTTTAGCCAAGACCGCCTCCTAACAATTTCGCCATATCGTCCAATTTCTCTTCACCAATTTTTTGTTTAGCTGCCGGTAATTTTGCCGCAACAGTTCGATTCAATACGCAGTATTCATTATCGTTTTTCAACTGTACCAATGCGCCATCAGTCACTTTCTTGTTACTCAAGATAGTTACCAATTCTTGCAGCCTTTCAAGTGTGTTCTTATGATGTTGATACCAACGGTCGGCACCAAACAATCCATCGTTAACAGCTTGCTGTGCGGCTCCAAATTGCTTTTTAACTTCCTCTAAACGTCTAAGGATCCGCTTTAATCGCTCTTCATCGCCTTTAATACAAACGTGCTCAGTACAATTAAGGCAATCACGATACTTTTCACAAGGTGACATGGTGTAATCATGGGCGCAAACACCAAACTCAGTAACATGTGCAGGGCCTTTTTCCATTAAATTGAATTCTTGCACAGTTATTGGCTGGTGTTTTTCAGCTTCTCCCGAGGGGCCAAAAAGGCTTAAGGATGTATCAAGCGCTTGCGCTTGGGCCACTATTTCCTGTTCTGTCATATGGTTATAGGTGCGGTTCTGCTTCACATCGGCACGACCGCTCCATTTTGCAATTTGTAGCTGGGATAATCCGCCACGTTGGGCAATGGTATTTAGAAAATGACGTGCTTGGTGTGAAGTTACTTTTAGCCTGCTACCATCACTATTCAAATAACCAAACCGATCAAATAAGCTTTTATGACGATCACTGCCCAGTTCTGGCCGAGGTGAAAGGTCATTATTAAAAACATTATTTGTCGGTGCCCACAGTAAAACAGGGCTTGTACCTCGACTAGCATGAATCAAGTGCCTTTGCATACAAAAAAGCGCATTCGAATATTTGATGCCTTTGCCTTTACTGAGCCATGGTAAGCTTTTTGGTTGCCGCGCTACAACGTAACTCCAAGCATCATTCAGGGTGTAGTTGTTGTCTTTGTACGGTACTTTCGCGCCAGTTAATCCAGATTTGGGCTTACCTCGTGGGGCAATCCCCAGTGCTTGACAAGTTTGATTGGCCGTCAATGGATGACCATCAACAACTTTTGGACAGTCTTCATGCCGATAGAATTTACTCGGGTTTGATTCAAGCCACTTTGCCAACAGCCTCGCAGGTGTGGTCAGCTCTTTTATCCTCTTTATAGCTTCTTTAGCAATGGCCACCATTTCGGTTGGGATCCATTTGATATCACCACCAAACCCCTTACCAGAATAAAAACGCCAACCATAGCGCACTATCCCTTTGTCATCGATTTGTTCAACTTCGCAATCAACTGGTAATTCTAATATTTCGCTAATTCGTGATGGTGCGCACATCAGCATGGCAAATACAGCAGAGGTAAAAATATCTCTTGGTACCTCTGGTTTACTGGCAAATATCTCCGCCAAGGCATCGAGCGCTTTTTGATCAGGTAATTTTTTATTTCGCACAGTTTGCGCTTTTTCACCTGTTCGATTACGGTCTGATGCCCGTGCAATTGGGCTTTGCCAATTGCTAACATCTACTTTAACTAAACCATTCAAGCTAACAAATTTGGCCAACCGTTCAAGTTCACGACCACCGTGATAAGCAGTGCCCCTTGCATAATACCGTCGTATATTTTGTGCTGCCAGATCTAACACGGCAATAGTTATATTATCGATACCAGCGTTGCCAGTAATATCTACCAATGCAGGTGCAAGGGCCTTTAATGCTTTGCTTTCATTTTTTGTACTCGTTGGTTTATGGCCTTGTTGATAGCGAAAGTAAGCTTTGGCAAAATCTATAAACTCAGGATTCAATGCATCATTGCCAGTAGCCGCTCTTGAATGAACGCCAGCTTGAGTAAACTGGGCGACACCGCGCCAGTGCCAGTCATCCCAATTCAGGCTTTCACCAAATACCTTAAGTTCAAAGCGACATTGATGAATAAACCTTGCCAAGTTCTCCTTAGCCTTCAACTCTTTAGATGGTACAAATTGGAAGATATCAGCCATGAGTTAGTTTCCCAATCAACTGTTTTTTGCGCTTGTCGCAACGCTGAATAATTTCTGTTACCGCCAAAATTGTCCGGTCATTTATTGCTGCAATTTGCTTGTCGCCTGTCACGACTTTGATACGCTCACGCTCAGTAATTAACTCTTCCAGTACAATTACATGAGGCCCGTCAACCCATGGTTGAAAGTGGATACATGTATAACAGGGTACAGGTACGTTGGCGCCACAAAAACCATGATGACCACAAGTGCCTATACCATTATTGTCTTTGCGAATACGACTCGTTATATCTTCACCTCTAGCAGCATCAGCTTCACGATCAACTAATACGCCGGCAAAGGCTTGCGCATACGGTGCCAGATATTGGCCAACAGCTTTATCGAGCGCTTCCACATGCTCAGGAATATTCTCGATATACACCCCAGCATTTTGGGTATCACTGTGATCAAGCAGTTCAGCAATAACCATTTCGCCAAAACCCTCTCTTGCCGCTCTGGTGCCGGTGGTATAACGAAATCGGTTTGTCGTTATGTGCAACGGCTCGCCAGTCCTTTCGCTGTATATATCAGCAACATTTGCAATTCGTTTGACTACGGCTTGAATATGATGTGTTTCACAATGCAGCCGATCTGTCTTTAGCTGCGATTGCATTTCGTATAAGGAGGCAATTTCTTTGAGTCCTGTCAGATCAGGAAATAATGGCAACTCGTCTAGTTCTCGTTGCTCTAACTCAAAATTAAGCGATTTTTTAAATGTATCTTGCACCTGCAATGTCTGTTCGACTAAGATCGTCCACAGTTCTTGAGTGATGGCAAATTGTTTGAATTGTTCTCGAAAAAAAGAAGCTCGTTGTTTGGCGCGTGGCACATTCAGCAAATACATGGCTTTGCCTTGTCTATTCTCGCCTTTGAGAAGATCTTTGATTTTGAGGTGGGACAATTGGATCGAACGTCGGCCAGTATGGCTACAACACAGACCGATTGCCAATTCTTCGATAGTAATCAGATCACGTTCGAAAGCATGAACTATACCTTCATTAAAAGCCAACAACTCAATATCAGTCAAAGGGCCTTTTTGTGGGTCGAGTCTTTTTATCAAATCGCCTTTTTCATTACCTTTAAGTCGCCATGAGTCGAGTAGTTCAATAACACTATCTGTAATACCGGGATAACCGAGTTGATGCCATTTTTTCAGGAAGCCTCTAATAACTCCCAAATACCATTCCGTTTGTTTGGTTAGGTTGGCCCTGTAATTAATCAGGTTAGTATCATTGATCTTATTAATGTGACTTGACAATAAAAAATGCCTAAATCTTGAATGAATGTTTTCTGTATGGCGAGAGGACATATTCGTTGCGTAATATGCGAGCGTTTTCCTAAAACCTATAGCAACGTCTTCGGCCAAGAGACTGCAAACGCTGATGACGGGGATAGAGACGTTTTTGTCTAATACCCAAACATTTTCACCTTCCTTGAAGATGTATCCCGCTTTTGAGCAACACTCAATGTCGATACTCAATAATGTCTGACTATTTATTTTAGCCATCACTTAATCCTTCTGGCACTCTAACCAATCCATCTTGTTGATTGAGCGCAGCCTCATGAGCCTTCTCTACGATAAAACGCTTATTGTAAGTAGCAGCCGTCCCTGAACCATCCCGCCACCCCATCAGATAACTTCGTATTTGCTCTTGTTTCTCTGGAGATGGCTTTTCGTCCATAGCATCCATCATCCGTGAAAAATTCTCATTCCAAGTATGGCGAAGTTGATGTCCAGTAAACCGATATAAATCCGGCGCAGCCTCTTTTACAATTTTAATGACCCGTTTGTAACCAGAAATAGAAAGCGGTTGACCTTGAAACAAACCGCTTTTGTGGGTAATCAATAAATAATCGTGTTTACTGACGCTTTGAAACGCTTTTCGCTCTTTCAAGATATAGCTGTGCACCTCTTTGATTAACGTGTCTTTGATGGGTAGCACTCGATCCATTGTTTTGACTAAAGGTTGATATGTCCGGGGATCATCGCTTTCGTCAGCGCGTCGCGGTATTAGCAGTTGGTTTGTCTGAAAATCGAAATCACGGATCCTTATATTCAACAGTTCACCACCACGCAGACCAAGGTGGTAAAGTAACAAAAAAATAAGACGGTTTCGTTTTTGTACGCCCAGGTCAGCAAATGGATTGTCGTGCGATCCGGGTCGGAATACTTCAAAGGCAATTTCTATCTGTTCAACAGTTAATCCTTTGGATTCATTTACAACATTCCTTCTTTTCCTTGGTGGCCTCCGTGCTTTTAACCCCTGCGACATTCTACGAATATCCGTTGTTGTCTGCCTATTAACGTTTGTCGTCAAAAATGTCTGAGCTAGCCAGTCAATATACTCTGCAATAACAGTGAGCCTAGTGTATTCAGTATTCTTACCAACCAACTCATTAGAGTTTTTGGTAAGCGGTGACACATTGACTTTGGGTTCTGTGATGTGTCTTTTCTGACAAAAATCTCGAAGCCCATCCAATTCCGAATCAGTAAAATAACGACTTTCAGCAAATCGAGCATCAATATTTTCACCGCGTTCAGCCATGAATTGAAGCAACATTTTGATCCCGGCTAAACTAGAGTTCATTGAAGATAAAGATAGGGATTTATTTCTGACCTGGGTGGTAATGAAGAGATTTGGGTAATATAGCGGCAATCCAGTTTTTTTGTCGACAAGAAGTGAATAGCGTTCGCCATCACTCATGACAAATGTAGCAGTCTTGACAGAAGCACTCATTGGACACCTCTTTCTTTACATAATTTAAAGGTAGCCAATAAGTATTAATATGTCAAATTAAAATTGACACTTTTTTTAAGAATTTAAAACAAGAAAGCCCCGTAATACGGGGCTTTCAAAGATGAAACTTTACAGTTTTAGATCATGTATCGTCTAGAACGGGATGTCATCATCAAAGTCAATTGGCGGCTCAACAGGAGCTTGCTGAGGTTTAGCAAAACCACCTTGCGGTTGTGCTGGTTGTTGTGCTGCTGGTTTGGCAAACCCGCCTTGTTGTGCTGGTTGCTGAGCAGGTTGTTGCGGTTGAAAACCACCTTGTTGTTGCGCTGGTTGCTGTGGCTGAAAACCACCTTGTTGTGCTGGCTGTTGCGCAGGCTGCTGTGGCTGAAAACCACCTTGCTGGCGTTGTTGACCACCAAAGCCACCACTACTTTGTTGAGCAGGACGATTGCCACCCATGCTCTGACCACCCATAGGTGCGCCTTGACCTTGACCTTGGCCACGAGAATCAAGCATTTGCATTTCGTTAGCGACTATCTCAGTGCTGTAAACATCTTGACCTTGTTGGTTTTGATATTTACGCGTTTGCAAGCGACCTTCAACATAGACCTTTGAACCTTTACGTAAATACTCGCCACAAATTTCACCCAGACGGCGAAACGCAACAATACGATGCCATTCTGTTTGTTCTTTTTGCTCACCTGTTTGCTTGTCTTTCCAAGTTTCAGAGGTCGCCACTGTGAAATTAGAGACTGCATCTCCATTTGGCAAATAGCGCGTCTCAGGATCTTTACCCAAGTTACCTAAGATAACAACTTTATTTACACCTTTTGACGCCATTTTCTGAAACTCCTCAATCTGTATGTGACCCACGGGTCTTAATGCGCGTCATTGTACTATAAGGTTGCTCGATGGTAAAACCATTAAACCGACGGAATCGTCGATCAATACAATTAACAAACAGGGGAAAATCAACACACCTACTTCTAATGCTGCACAGCTGGCAATTCATCGAAAAGTAGGTATATAGACGGGACTATAGAGACGAAGAAAAAGGGGTGATTACGCCATCAAAGCCTTGGCAGATTCAAGATCAAAGGTTTTATCATCCACCTTGAGATAACAGCGGTTTTCTTCAAACACCACGGTAGCCTCAAGTACACCGGGCAAAGTCACCAGTTTTTCGGCCAACACCTCGGCATGTTCTTCATCTTTACAGTTAGTAATAATCGACACCGGTTTTGAACGTTTAGGCACAGACATGCCCCAAGCAACAAACAACCAAATGACGCCCATTACAGCCGCGGCAATAAACACCACACGAGGATTAGATAAGTCGGCCACAACACCACCTATCATTCCGCCCAAAAACGCCCCAAAAAATTGGCTGCTAGAATAAATCCCCATGGCTGAACCCTTATTACCCGGCGGCGTTATGCGAGAGACCATGGCAGGCAAACTGGCTTCTAAATAATTGAAAGCGACAAAGAATAACAACACAGCAGCGACAATAGCAGTGAGATTATCTGCACCAAAGAACAACCCCACCAAGCTGATGATAAGGCCGACAATGGCCGCCAAAAACACTTCTCGTTCTTTAGATTTTTTCGAAGAGAAAATGATAAATGGCACCATCAAGAAAAATGAACCAATCAGTACAGGAAAATACAGCGTCCAATGATCAATAGCCGCCATACCAGATTTCATCAGCATCTGTGGTAACGACACAAATACGGCAGTCAACATTAAGTGCAATACCATTACACCTGCGTCTAATCGGACGAGTTGTGGATGACGAATAAGTTTTGATAACAACGCTGGGATGGCAACAGTTTCACCCCTTGGTGCCTTATTAACCGCAGTAGGGACCAAGGTGAACACCACAACAATGCCGGCCAATGCAAAAAGTGAAGTAATCCAGAAAAGGCCCGACAGACCGAACGATTCAGCCAACATAGGGCCAAATATCAACGCCAACGAAAACGACATGCCAATGCACATTCCAATCACTGCCATAACTTTGGGCCGTTGTTCTTCTCTAGTCAGATCAGCGGCCAAAGCCAATACAGCACTAGCAATGGCGCCTGTGCCCTGAATTGCTCTACCCAAAGTGACCATGTAAACAGACTCTGCCATTGCGGCAACCACACTACCAATAGCAAACAAAATTAAACCAATAACGATAATTCGGCGACGGCCAAAACGGTCAGACAACATCCCCATAGGTATTTGTAAAATGGCCTGAGTTAAACCATAAGCACCTATGGCCAAGCCTATCCAAATAGGAGAAAAGCCTTCAAGGTTTTCGCCATAAATGGCAAAAACAGGCATCAACATAAAGAGGCCGAGCATGCGAAAGCCAAAAATGGCGGCAAGAGAAACCGCTGCTCTTTTTTCTAACGGG
Source organism: uncultured Alteromonadaceae bacterium (assembly GCA_938085045.1). Taxonomy (GTDB): domain Bacteria; phylum Pseudomonadota; class Gammaproteobacteria; order Enterobacterales; family Alteromonadaceae; genus JABSOG01. The sequence continues at coordinate 4,152 of CALKGI010000181.1, read as the reverse complement.
TTTAATCCAGACACAGACATAAAATCAAACAAAATAGTGTGGCAATTTTAAGTGCGGGCATACTATCACAACATCTTGGTTTAATCAGTAATGGCACATAAATAAAATATCTGACTGTAAGCTTATACAGCACGTAAAAATATGCGATAATCCCCTCCTTTTTGTACTCTCAAACAGTAGGCGAAATGGATAAGATAGAAGTCAGAGGGGCGCGCACCCACAATCTTAAAGATATCAGTCTGGACATTCCCAGAGACAAGTTAACGGTGATCACGGGCCTTTCTGGTTCGGGCAAATCCTCACTAGCATTTGATACTTTATATGCCGAAGGCCAGCGACGTTATGTTGAGTCTCTGTCTGCCTATGCCCGCCAATTCTTATCATTGATGGAAAAACCAGACGTTGACCATATCGAAGGTTTGTCGCCTGCTATATCCATAGAGCAAAAATCCACTTCTCATAACCCACGTTCAACCGTTGGTACAGTCACCGAAATATACGATTATTTGCGTTTATTGTATGCCCGAGTTGGTGAACCCAGGTGTCCTGAACACAATACTTTGCTTGCTGCGCAAACGGTTAGCCAAATGGTCGACAGAGTACTTGAAATGCCTGAAGGCGAAAAGCTGATGTTATTGGCACCGGTTGTACAAGGCCGTAAAGGTGAACATACCAAACTGCTCGACAATCTAGCTGCACAGGGTTTTATCAGAGCAAGAATCGATGGCGAAGTCTGTGACCTGTCAGATCCTCCAGAATTAGAATTGCACAAAAAACACTATATTGATGTTGTCGTCGACCGCTTCAAAGTAAAACCTGAGTTGCAATTAAGACTGGCCGAATCGTTTGAAACCACTTTAGAGTTGTCCTCAGGCACCGCAGTAATTGCCTATATGGACGATAAAGACCAAGACGAACTGATATTCTCAGCTAATTTTGCCTGTCCATCTTGTGGTTATTGTATGTCAGAATTAGAGCCTAGACTGTTCTCGTTCAATAACCCCGCAGGTGCTTGTGCCAGCTGTGACGGTTTGGGTGTACGTCAGTTTTTTGATGAAGATAGAATCATCACCAATAACGAACTCAGCCTAAGTGGCGGTGCAATTCGCGGCTGGGATAAACGCAATTTCTATTATTTCCAAATGCTGACCTCTCTAGCCGATCATTACGGCTTTGACATCAAAGTGCCATTTGTCGAGTTATCAGACAAACACAAAAAACTGGTGCTCCATGGCAGTGGCAAGCAAAAAATCAAATTCAAATACATGAATGACAGAGGTGATGTTGTCATGCGAGAGCATACCTTTGAAGGCATCATTCCCAACATGGACAGGCGTTATCGAGAAACCGAATCCAACAGCGTCCGAGAAGAATTAACAAAATACGTTAACACCCAAAGTTGTCCGTCGTGTGATGGCACGCGCTTAAGAGAAGAAGCCCGTCACGTCTTTATTGAAGGCCTAAACTTGCCGACTATTACCAATGGTTCAATTGGCGAATCACGAGCATTTTTCGACAAACTAAGCCTTGATGGTCAGCGCGGTAAAATTGCCGACAAAATCCTTAAAGAAATCAAAGACAGGTTATCGTTTTTAGAAAATGTAGGCCTTAACTATCTAACTTTATCACGAAAGTCCGAAACCCTTTCGGGCGGCGAAGCCCAGCGTATTCGACTGGCCAGTCAAATTGGCGCAGGTCTAGTTGGCGTTATGTACGTACTAGATGAACCGTCTATTGGTCTGCATCAACGAGATAATGACCGCCTACTCAAAACCCTCACTCACCTTCGCGACTTGGGTAATACTGTAATAGTTGTTGAACACGATGAAGATGCCATCAAACAAGCAGACCACGTAATAGACATAGGCCCTGGTGCTGGTGTTCATGGCGGACATATCATTGCTCAAGGTGATGTTAAAGCAATCATGGCAGAAGAAAAATCTGTCACCGGACAATTCCTGTCAGGCAAACGCTCGATTGCGATCCCTGAAAAACGCCACACCAATGAAGAAGGACAATGGCTCAAGTTGACGGGGGCATCAGGCAACAACCTCCAAGACGTTGATTTGAATCTGCCTTTGGGCATAATGACCTGTATAACGGGTGTATCGGGCTCGGGCAAATCAACTTTGATAAACGATACCCTGTTTAAAATCGCTCATCGTGAATTAAACAACGCAACAACTGGCGAAGCCAAGCCGTATAAATCAGTAGAAGGCATGGACTTGTTAGACAAAGTTGTCGACATTGACCAAAGCCCCATTGGCCGTACGCCACGTTCAAATCCAGCAACCTACACAGGTATCTTCACTGCCATCCGAGAATTATTTGCTGGCACGCAAGAAGCTCGTTCTAGGGGTTACAAACCCGGGCGCTTTAGCTTTAACGTAAAAGGCGGGCGTTGTGAAGCGTGTCAAGGCGATGGTTTAATCAAAGTTGAAATGCACTTTTTAGCCGATGTTTACGTACCTTGTGATGTTTGTAAGAGTAAACGTTATAACCGAGAAACGCTTGAGGTCTTATATAAAGGCAAAAGCATTCACCAAGTCTTAAATATGACAGTGGAAGAAGCCAGAGAATTCTTTGACAAAATTCCAGCCATATCGAGAAAGCTGCAAACGCTGATGGATGTTGGCTTGTCGTATATTCGATTAGGGCAATCGGCGACGACTTTATCTGGTGGTGAGGCACAGCGTGTAAAACTGGCAAAAGAATTGTCTAAACGCGATACCGGTCAAACCCTCTATATTTTAGACGAGCCGACCACCGGATTGCATTTCCACGATATTCAACAATTGTTAACGGTATTACATAGGTTGCGCGATCACGGCAACACCATAGTGATTATCGAACATAATCTAGATGTAATTAAAACAGCAGATTGGATTGTTGACTTAGGTCCAGAGGGTGGCACAGGTGGTGGCCAGATTTTGGCATCTGGCACGCCTGAAGACGTTTGTTTACACCCAACCTCGTATACCGCTCACTACTTAAAGCCTATGTTAATACCTGAAGGTTAGGAGCTAATCTTCAAGCATATCAATTAGATGCTCACTGAGCTGGCCCTTGATAACATCAGGGATCGGCTCAGAGCGTTTATCACGATTATGATAATGCACCATTACAGCAGTTCCAGAAGCCTTCTTCACGCCCTCTTGCCAAACCTCTTGATAAACATCAAAAGATGAATGCCCTATTCGACCAATATGAGTCTTAACTTCAGTGTCTTTGCCGTAATACATTTCGGCATGAAAATTCACATCCATCCGAGCCAAAATCAAATGCCAACTGGATAAATCCAAATCAGGCATAAACAATCTGAAAATTGGATCACGCGCGCCCTCAAACCACACAGGGACCATAGCATTATTGATATGACCCAAAGCATCAGTATCAGAAAATCGCGTTCGAACAGCTTCTGTAAACATGTAATATTACTTGTTGAAATTTTGGCGTGATGTTAACCCATTTGGGTTAAGGGTTTCAAGCGATTGGTAAAACCAGTAAGAGCGTAAGAACGCATCAATGGTTTGGCGATTAACGACCAATAACCGATGGGTTACGCGCAAGCGCTAATACCAATTACATTAATTGATAGATCTGAATTCACTTTTGATAGAACCTGTGATCTAATAGGTAGACTTTTAAATCGGTAGCCTACAAATGCCCTCAATTAAAGAAATTGACTTTTCGACACTCGCCAAAAAAGAAACCAACGCCAGAATGAGGTTACGCCTTTTGGCACTGGCACATTTTAAGGAAGGAAAATCCCGCTATCAAATTGCCGACTACATTAGAGTCAGCCGTTCCAGTGTAAATCGTTGGGTTAGTGATTTTCTGGCTCATGGTTTGGATGGATTGGTCGAACCCCCTCGTAGCGGTCGACCAAACAAGTTAAATCAAACGCAGCTCACGCAGTTGTCCGTTTATATTGAAAAGCAAGCGATTAAGCCTGCCGGTGGGCGCTTGCAAGCGGCTGATGTTCACCACTATATAAAAGAGCAATTTGATGTGGACTACAAACAAGCCAATGTTTACCGCTTGATGCATCAGTTGGGGTTTTCATGGATAACCAGCCGTTCCAAACACCCAAAACAATCAGAAGAAGCCCAAGAAGACTTTAAAAAAACTGCCAATTAAAATGATCTACCT
>CALKGI010000180.1 GCA_938085045.1 uncultured Alteromonadaceae bacterium | reverse complement strand
TCAAAGCTCTCGCCAGTGAGTTCATCTTCGCCACATAAAAACGCGCGACGAACGCATCGGCTGATAACGTGATAATAAGGGGTTTCTAAATAATCGATGAGACTACTCCGTGCCTGAGTCATAATATACATTCCATGTTAGAGGTTAATTTGTAAACGTTCTAAAATTCTAGATTAACGAATTGAGGCTGTCTACTATTTGCTCTGATATTGTGACTGTCCTTTAAGGTTTGTGACTGTCCTTTAAGGTTAGGTTTTAAGGTATCTCATCGACATTATTGGCAACGGCCGCATTAGACTCAATGCTTTGTTGCAGTAATTGTTTCGACTCCGTCGTCATGACTGACATCCACAACTGTGCTGCGGACTCTGTATCATTAGCGTGCACATTGTTTGACAATAAGGCCAAACTTAATAGCATGGCGCTACTGACGGGATTTTTACTCAACCAGATACGATGCGCAGTCATCTATTGGGTGCGATAGCTGTCATAAATCGTTGTTTATAGTTCATTACAATACGTTACCATTCTCGTCGGTTTCTGCGACTGGTGTGCCGAGTAAATCGGTGTGAATAAAACGAATCTGCCGGGTGGGGATGTATTCATCAGTCACCGCCGCCGTGGGTGGACTCGTGACACATTCTGCCGTACCACTTCCATCGGTATAACACAACGAAACTTTCACCGTTTGGCCTATTTCGCTGGCGGTTAAGGTATATACAGTGGCCGTGGCACCGCTGATGGCAATGTTTCCTCTGTACCATTGGTAAGACAGTGGGCCTAAACCATCGACATCCATTACGGTATGGGTGAGGTCTAAAGGTTGGTTTTTCTCGTTGCGACCGTTGATGCTCACGCTGCCGGTGGGTGCATCATTGACAGGACTGATAGTGATTGTCACTGTGGCAGAATCCGTTGCCCCATTCCCATCATTAATAGTATAAGCAATAACATCTACGCCATTAAAATCGACGGCGGGTGTGTAAACCAGTTGGTTGGCACTGTTTATATCAACAACGCCATGATTGGCTAGTGCACTTTCAATAGTCAGCGTGTCGCCGTCGAAATCACTGTCGTTGGTAAGCACGTCAATGCTTACTGTGCCATCTTCGTCAACCTGTGCGGTATCATTTACGGCTACCGGAACATCATTGACCGTGGTAATCATGATATTGACTGCTATAGCGCTTGAGTAGCCTATACCGTCGTAGATTTTGTAACTAAAGCTATCACTGCCAAAGATATTGGTATTTGGCGTGTAACTTCGTGTTTCGCCGCTACCCGATAGGCTCCCTTTGGTCGGTGGCGTGACAATGGTGTAGGTCAGCGCGTCACCATCGAGATCATTGCCTGTCAAGTTAATGGTCAATGCTGCGCTGTCTTCAATAATGGTGAAGTCTTGCGTGGTGCCAGTTGGCAAATCATTGACCGCTGAGATGTTGATAGTATAGTTTTCAACTGCTGAATCTATCGTACCGTCGTTGACTTTAAAGCCAATAGTATCAGTACCGTTTTCGTTGGGGTTTGGGACATAATGCCTTGTGCTGCCGCTACCCGACAACGTGCCTTTTGTTGGATTGTTGACAACTATGTAGGTTAGCGGGTCGTTGTCTACATCAGTGCCGAGCAAAAGAATATCAATCCCAGCGCTGTCTTCGCTAATGGTCGAACTCCCCGTTATCGCAAGCGGTTGATCATTCACCGGATCAATTCTCAAGTTAATCGTCGCAGGTTCTGAGTCACTGGTGCCGTCGTTGGCTTTAAAGCTAAAACTGTCGTTACCGTTAAAGTTTAGATGCGGTGTATAAGTGCGATTAGCACCTGAGCCTGTCAGTACGCCATTAGTCGGATTGGTTAAAATTGGATAAGTCAGCGCGCCATTTTCCTGATCACTACCGGTAAAGGTAATATCAATGGCGACATCTTCCTTGGTTATTAGGGTGTCACCTAAGACTACTGGGGCATCGTTTTGACCAACAACGATAATACTGACAGTCGCTGGTGCCGACACTAGAACGCCGTCACTGACAGTAAAGGTAAAGCTGTCATTACCATAGAAGTTATCGTTAGGTGTATAGGTTACATGTTGGCCACTGCCAGACAATGTGCCATTGGTTGGATTGGTCGCAATAGCATAAATAAGGCCGGTGCTTTCAATGTCGGTGCCCGACAGTGTAATCGTTGTGTTTGTGTCTTCTCGGGTCGCCACTTGTATAGTGTCGCCTACAGGCACATCGTTGATGGCGGTAATGGAGATATCAACTCTAAAGGCGGCTGAATCTACTGTGCCATCATTGGCTTTAAAAGTGAAAAAATCCACACCGTTGAAGTTTGCGTTGGGTGTATAAAAACGGCTATTACCAGCGCCTGTTAACGTGCCGTTGATTGGTGGGGTTACGATACTATAAGTGAGGACGTCATCATCATCATCAAGACCTGTAAAGCTAATAGTGTGCTCAGAAGTGTCTTCGTTGATTGTAATGGGGGATGGGGCACTCACGGTTGGTGCTGCGTTTGTGTTAGTGACGATGATATTAACAGTGGCGGGGTGTGACGTACTCACATCAGGAAACTCTCCCGCATCACCTTCAACAGTGCCACCATCATCCACGGTAAAAACAAAACTGTCAGTGCCGTTGAAATTGTGCGAAGGCGTATAAATATAGGTATTTCCACTACCTACTAATGCGCCATGTGAAGTGCTGCTGGTAACGCTATAGGTCAGCGTATCATTTTCTAGATCACTGCCGGTCAGGGTGATTGACAGCGGTGTATTTTTTGTGGTTGTTATATCGGGTCCAATGGCAACGGGCCTGTCATTTAACGGCTCAACATGAACGTCGACAGTTTCAATGGCCGAGTCAACTGCACCATCGTTAACAACATAGGTGAATGAATCCACGGAATTGGAGTTATTGGTGTAGTTCAAGTGCGGTGTATAGATATAGTTTTGACCACTGCCAGATAAAGTGCCATGACTTGGTTGAGTGACAATCCGATAAGACAACGCGTTACCCTCGACGTCAGTTGCCCTTAAATAAACGATTTGCGGGTTATCTTCATATGCATGTACCTGCCCACGTTCAGCTACCGGTGTGTCGTTGACCGAGTTTATCGTTATTGAAACAGAAGTGGCTGCTGAATCGGCTGTGCCATCATTGGCTGTATATAAAAAAATATCAATACCAAAGTAATTATGATCAGGCTGATACATACGAGTTGCCCCGGTGCCTGTTATAGTGCCGTGGTGTGGATTTGATGTAATGGTGTATGTCAGGTTATCTCCATCGGCATCAGTGCCAACAAAGCTAATCGGGATAGGGATATCTTCATTGGTGTCAGAATATAGTGCGTGGGCCACGGGTATATCGTTGAGGGAATTTACGGTTATGTTGACGGTGGCAATGTTGGAGTAGCTGGTGTTGTCGTAGGCTCTGAAGGTAAAACTGTCAGTACCATTAAAGTTAGGAAAAGGGGTGTAGGTTTGGTTGGCACCAGACCCTGACAGCACGCCATTCGCAGGCCCACTGGTGATGCTATAAACCAAGCTGCTACTTTCTTTATCAGTCGCAGATAAAGTGACTGCCAGTGCTGAGTCTTCGCTGAGTGAAACACTTTGTGCAATTGCTACAGGGGCATCGTTGATAGCCACAACAGTGACGGCAACAGTGCTGTTTGCAGTGCCACCAAAGCCATCAATGAGGGTATAGTTGATGGTGTCTGAGCCATTAAAATCGGCATTGGGTGTATAGGTTAAAGTCTGGTCAGCATTGATACTCACACTACCATTATTTGCACTGGCGGTGGTCACGCTAAGTGTTTGGTTATCGACATCGGTATCATTAGCCAGCACATCTACAATGACAGCGGTATCTTCAGCGGTACTGATGGTATCACTGTTGGCAATCGGTGAGGTGTTGAACAAATCAAATTCATTTGAGCTAACCATGTCACCCGCAATCAGTTGCTCTGCCGCAAAAGCATTCAGGTCACATTGCTCTGCAACCATGACGGGTTTGACATCAACCTGATAATGTCCAAACGCCAAATTTTGCAGCTGTAATAATTGATTGCTTGCGGTGAGTGTTGCGTTGTCTTTACAAGACCAAGTTGCAGGCACTTGCCAGCTACCCCCTTGGAATTGTTTAACTCGATAATAGATGGATGATGTTGCGCCAAATCCATTTAATGTCAAAGTTGCACTGGTGCCATAATTAATCGGGTTACTGGTTGCACTGTCCAAAGATGGAGAGGGGACGAAGATTATCCCATCAGACATACCAATTGGCACCCAAGTTGAGGCATGGGAGAAATTCGTGAGCAATAATATGGATGACGCCGCAGTTAAACGTAAGTTTTTTGAAAACATAACACTTCCTGTAATAACAACTTCAGACAGAAAAGCACAACGGGCTATCCCGTAAAAAAAGGGGCCAGTGATGATTCTATAAATTTTGGGGCAAAGAGATGAACAACGCTAGATTCCCTAATTACTGTTCTTGCTGTTTACCGAGTCTATTCACTTTAAATGGTGTGAACTTAAAGTTGCGTGAATAGTAACCGGATAGTTAAAGTATGTAAAGCGAGTATGTAGATAATTGCGATGGCGACTTTATATTAAAAAAGGTAGGTTGATTTAATATGACTTGCACGGCCAACCCACTGCTCGTGCAAAGTCTAATATTGTCCATTGGTTATCTATACGACCATGGACGTGCAGACACAACGCCTTAAAACCTATACTCCCAACTCGCCTTAAAGCTAGCTTTGGTATCATTCGCGCCGAGGGTATCTATTTTGCTATGGTATAAACTTCCCTGCAAATTCAATAATCCCTCCATCAATGGTAGGCGGTAGCCGCCTTCAATTTGCAACCTGTCTTGTGCATACGCAGATATTCGGTGTGTGCCAGACCAATGGTTTTGGTTGTCTTTGTTCAACTTCATCAGTTTTAATTTACTGTACCAACTAGTGCCGCCAACTTGTGCTGCGCTCAAACCAAACGTCAGTACTTGTGCATCGCTGTCATAACTACTACCCATTGAGCGACCATAGCGGCGATAACCTTCGGCATACAAATGGTGTTCATAGGCGCAGTTACCTGAGCTTGTATCGTCATTGCAGTTGACAAATGTATCGCTGAATTCGGCGTAAAGATGGTAAATATTGTCGGCACTACCAAACGAGGTTTCGAGGCCCAATTGATACATTAAGTGTGATGGCATACCACCAGATTCATCTTCGCCGATAAATTCGCCATAAAAGCCAACATCGCGGCCAAATAGGTTGTGAGCCCAGTGAAAGTCCATACCTGCTAGTTGATTGCCGGGTTCTTCGGCGGCAGACACTTCGGCGCCAACGCCGGCGTTGTCGGCGCCTATCAATAAATCTTTAAACGTAGAAAAACCTGTGGGACGGTTTGCACCGCCCCATTGTGCCGTGCGGGTAAAACCAATTTCTAATGCATTGGTGGGCTTGAAATTAACTCTAGCACCCCAAGTGCGAATATTTTGCAGTACATTACTGTGTTCTTGCATACCAAAATAGGTAGTCATGCTGATTGGGCCAAGCCAATTGAGCACAGGCAAGTCGATAGGATTGCTCAAGTGACGGGTAAACCGCACTGCCGGAAATGCAATGGCATTGTTACTTAGTGCCAATACACTGTCGTTACCTGGTCCCCACCACTGCGAGACTTGGTCGGCACTTATTACCCAATTGCCAAAAAACGTGGCCAAATAACTGCCTTCAAAACTGCGCTTTTTGTTATTGTAAGCATCTCGCGTGAAATGAACGCTGCTTTTGAACGCCCAACTGTCGCTGATGATTTCATTAAAAAAGTTGACTTCGCCTTTGGCTGAATGACGCTCACCAAACGATTGAAAATCATTGGTTTTTGACGCCGCTTTGAGTTTTACCCCGGTTGTACGTTTGCGCTGTCCGTGCTTTAACGCGTGTTCAACATGCTTAAGGGCAAACTTTAAGTGTTCAGGAATAGTGCCGTTGTGAGCGGCCTTTAAATCGGCGGCAATGCTCTTGTACATTAACGGATAAGTATTAACGGGTGATTTGATGATACCGCCGTTGGCAAGTGCCGTGATGCTGTGTTTTAGATAAGCGTCTTGGGTATCAATCCAAGGTGAAGCGGCAACAAAGGTAGAGGTAGATAAGCCAACAGCAAAAGCGATGGCGCTAAGTTTTGGTCGTGAATAGGTCATGGAAAGAATTTTTCTTTTAAGGCAGTTGCGACAAAATCAGGAACGAACTGGGAAACATCACCTTTGTGTAAAGAGACTTCTTTAACTATGGTCGATGAGATAAACGAATTAGACTCACAAGGTGTTAAAAACACACTTTCTAGTTCTGGATTTAGGCGGCGGTTCATGTTCGCCAATTGAAATTCATATTCAAAATCAGAGATGGCGCGTAATCCTCTGAGCAAAATTCTGGCGTCTTGCTCTTTGGCCAATTCAGCCAATAACCCCGAAAAACCGAGTACTGAGGCGTTTTTGATGTCTTTTATCGCTTCTTTTGCCAACTCAACACGTTCTTCAAGCAAAAATAAAGGCGTCTTGTTGGGATTAAAAGCGATGGCGACCACCACTTCACCAAACATATCGGCTGCTCGCCTGACCAAATCAATATGGCCGTTGGTGATGGGATCAAAAGTACCGGGGTAAATGGCTTTGGTTTTCATAAAAATCACACGAAATGGAGTTTGTGCTAGTTTACCTATGGCGGCTGTTGATTACTACCAATTACCTTAATACAGCGGTTTTAGGTCGTTATTGATCACTACGTATCGGGCTAATCGTTACAAAAACCGTGGGCTGGGGTATAATCGCTAGGCAAAAATAAAAATAGCCGATATATAACCAAATGGTATAATATATAACTCTAATGAATAAAAGGTTTCAGGTAAAACTGTGAGAACACGAGACAGAATCATCCAAGCCAGCATCGAATTGTTTAACGAACATGGCGAGCGTCAGATCACCACCAACCATATCGCGGCACACTTAGGTATCAGTCCCGGCAACCTTTACTACCACTTTCGCAACAAAAACGACATCATTCAGAACATCTTTAGTGAATACAAAGAACACCTCGAAAAATGCTTTGTGCCTCAAGAGCACAGCCATGACGCCATTTCGATGTTGCGTCATTCACTCGACGGTATTTTTGAATTGATGTGGCGCTTTAACTTTTTTTACGCCAACTTGCCGGATATTCTCTCTCGCGACGAAAAATTACAAGTCGCTTATCGTGAAGTTCAAGTTGACCAATTTAAGCGTATGATAGCCTCGGTCACCGAACTTAAAAATAATGGTGTATTAAATATCGATGATGAAGATATTCCAGATTTTGTCACCGGTTTGAAAGTCACTGTGATTTTTTGGGTCAGTTACATTAAAACCCAAAATCCCAACACCAAAGTCGAAAAATCGATGGTGTATCAAGGGGTGATGACGGTATTAGCGATGCTTAAACCTTATTTGAACGAAGCCGACAAGGCCGGTTTTAAACTGCTCAAGGCGCATTACGAGTCTTTGGCTGAGTAATTGGCGGCGTTATTTAATCTTTAAGAGGCGCTGCCTCTTTCAACTGCAAGGCCAGTGCATCAGTTTCAAATACTCGCTTTACCATTGCATCAATATGGCCGTCGACTGGCTGGTCGAGCATATTTTGCCAGCCATTGGGAATACAATATTTGGTGGCGATAAAATTCAAAAAGTTTAGTCGTAATGTTTCGTTGCACTGCCAATCACTTAAGCCCGACAATACCTCAAAAAATTGTGCTTCGTTGTCTGCATGCAAAACCAATTGTTCTATGTTGTAACAGGCATTGCCCAGCGTGATGACCTTTTTGCCCAGCAACAAAGACTCTAAACCCACGGTGGAGTTGATGGTGATCACCGCTTCAGCGTTTTCAATCAGTTCTTGGGTATTATTTTCGTTGGCGAACAAACAGCATTCATCTAAATCATACAAATCATCAAAATTGCCCGGCCATGACGGGTGTTCTTTAAAGACCAAATGAGGGATGTCGGTGCGGCCTTGTTCACGTAGTTTTTTGTGGGCGTCGCGAACCAAATGATACATTTGTTCCATCGAGTGCACCCAAGGCGAATGAATCACTATTTGGCTGTCGGCAGGCACCTGAAAGGGAATAAAAATATAGCGTTCGGGCAACGATTTTAGCTTTTGCCCAGTAACTTCACGTTTTTTGTGCGGGTCGCGAGTCACCAATTGAGTCGGCAAACTGTTACTTTGCTGCGAAGAGGGTAAGTTCAAATAAAAGTCTGGCGAGCGGGGCAGGCAATTGTGGGCATTTACCCCGGCATAGTCGGCGGTTGTGGTATTGGGCAACAAACCATTTTCGAAGAACAATATGCGCTTTTTGGCAAATTCTGCGGCTTTGACCATGGTTAAATACGGTTGCTTTTGGCCATTCCAAATTGCAACAGCTTCACAATCGAGTTTCGAAAAAATCGCGTAATAGTGATAAAACCGTGAACGTTCGGTAACGTACGCGAAAAAGCAGTAAACACGCCATAACAGCGGGTATTTACTCAATATGGGGTAGTTTATTTTTTGTCTACGCAGATGAGAATCAAGCAATTCGTGCTCATCAACAGGGGCTTTTTTAAAAGCACCAAGCAATAAAGCAAGCGTAGGATAAACGGGAAAAATCACCTGAGACGAATCTTTTATCTTATCGGCAATCAGTCGATAATAGCGGTAACGCTTGGTGGAATTGGCAACAAATACAATTTTCTTCATAACGACTTATTTTACCAATAGATTAGATATTTCACACTGCAAACGCGCTAACGCGCCACGATTTTCTTCAACCACAACAAAACCATTGTTGCCCAATGACTCCCTAGCACCTTTATCCTGCAACAAGTGTATCACCGAATCGGCCAATTTTTGCGGGTCGGGGGTAATTAATACCGCCTTTTGTTGCTCAAGCAGCGCATAAATTGCTTTAAAATTAAAAACATGCGGTCCACTGAGCACAGGTACCGACAGCGCGGCGGGTTCTAACGGATTGTGTCCACCACGCTCAATCAAAGAGCCGCCTACAAACGCCACATCGCCAATGCCCCAAAACAACATTAGTTCGCCCATGGTGTCGCCTAACACCACATGGGTGCTGCTGGTGGGGGCGATATTGTCGCTACGTTTAACTAGGTTCAGGTTAGCGTCTTCTATCAGCTTGGCGACTTGGTCAAATCGTTCAGGATGGCGTGGCACCAATACCAGCAAGATATCGGGCAATGTCGCCCGTATTTGCTCAAATGCCTGCAAGATCAGCTCATCTTCGCCTTGGTGGGTGCTGCCTACTACCCAAACCGGGCGCTCTGAGGCCCATTGGTTTTTTAAAGCCTGACATTTTTCAATTAACTGAGCATCAATATTCATATCAAACTTAATACTGCCAGTGACCGTTAGCTTGTTTGGTTCAAGCCCCAATTGAATGAAACGTTCGCCATCTTGTTGATGATGCGCGGCAACTAGGTCGACATCTTTCATCATCTTGGTGCTAAGTTTCGCTATCTTCTGATAACCATTAGCAGACTTTTGTGATAGTCGGGCATTGGCCAAAATCGTTTTACAACCAAAGCGATGGGCGTAATGTAGCAGGTTAGGCCATAACTCGGTTTCTATGATCACCAATAATTGCGGTTTTACTTTGCTAAAGAATCGCTTAACGGCGCCGGGTGTATCAAAGGGCAAGTAAACATGAAAAACAGTGTCGCCAAAAGCGGCTTTGACACGTTCAGAGCCTGTTGGTGTGGTGGATGTGATTGTGATTGTTTGGCCTGGGTATTGCTCAAGCGCATTTTTAATCAGAGGAATGGCGGCTAAGGTTTCGCCGACCGACACGCAATGAAAGCATATACCATTTTCAATGTTGGCAGGGGCGTTGAAAAACCCCAGCCTCTCTAACCAGCGCTTGCGGTAATCAGGAGATTGGCGTCCTTTGAGCCACAATCGCAAAAACAACAAAGGCAGTAATAGATAAATCACTGCGCTAAAGAGGATGCGACTCATCTGGTTAAACTGTAATTGCAGGTATCGATGTGGCTATTTCCAATGTTCGGCGACCCAAGGGGTAGGCAATACTTTGCGGTACCATTTGCCACTGCGACCAACAATGGCATCTGGTGGATTAGGATTGCCATGAAAAATGACAATTTTGGTGCCCGCTGGTTTTTCAGGCACTTTAAACCAAGCCGCCAAACCTCGGTGAATACAATTGTATTTAAAGCTTTGACACCAACCATCAGGCCAGTAGGTTAACTTGTCTTTGCTGGCGACATACTGAGACAGGTATTCTTGCTCGTTTCGCACATCTTGGCGTACTTTTTCGTGATTTTTACGGAAGTTTTCAAGAATATCCGGATGTTTATTCACCGTGAAGCGATACACCGAAGAGTTACCAGTCACGTCTTTTTTGACCCAATCTTTAATGATAGGGAACTCGGCATCATGATCGAAAAAGCAATCAATGTCGTCAACAACAACCACATCAAGGTCAAGAAATAGTGCTTGGCCTTCAAGGTCGTATAAAGGGGCTGTAAAGGTCACTAATTTGTCCCAACCGCGCTCAGGGCCGTTAGGAATATCCAGTTTAGGAATAGGGAAAGATTCAATACCCTCAGAGAACCCTTTGTTGTCGTCTGTTAGGCAGACAAAACGAAAAGGGCGTTTCATATGGCGTTTAACCATAGAATATAGAGTATTGACATAATCAGGGCCGTATTTGGTGCCCCATTTCATGCAGATAACATTGGCTGTTTGCATTGATTTTCCCGCCTTTGAGTGAGTCTGGGCAATTCTGCCAAAAAAAGCGCAACAAAGCTAGCAAGGGTTGCTGCGAAAGCTGTTTGGCCGTCATTTGAATCGGCATTTTTGTTTTCTAAAGCCTCATTGGCAACTCTGACGTTGTTTCTAATGGATTGTAAAATAACGATTTACTCTCTTTGGCCCTTATTCGGAATCACCGATGTTATGCTATGCTAATGTTATCGATTTGAAGTGAGACATTATTCGTGCTGATAGGGTGGAAAGTTGTTTACGCATAGATCAACAATATCAAAAGTAGTGATTATTCTGTTCGTCATTGTTTTAGTTGTTTTGATGGCAATAAAGTTAGCAGGCTCTTTAGAACAACCATTAGAAAAGGTCACATTGGGTGTCGAAACCAGCTTGTTATCGGCAACTGTTTTGGTTGCTCAAAGTCAGGGCTATTATCTGGAAGAGGGGTTAGATTTAACCCTGAAAATGTTTCCATCGGGTAGAGACGGCTTTTTAGCGATGTTGGGCGGTCAAGGCATCGACATTTCAATGGTTGCACCTACGCCTATCGTTTTTAGCAGTTTTCAAAGGCAAGATTTCTCTGTATTGGCCACGTTTGTTTACTCATTTGATGATGTAAAAATCATTACGCGTAAAGACAGTGGCATAAAGCAAAGTATTGACTTAAAAGGTAAGAAAATTGGCTTGACCTTGGGCACTACGGGGCAGTTTTTCGCTGCCGCTTATCTTGAGCTGCATGGAATGCACATCACTGATATTCAAATGAAAGACTTCAAACCTACCGCCTTACCTCAAGCATTATTTAACCATCAGGTTGATGCTATTGTCATCTGGGAGCCTCATGCTTGGCAGGCTCAACAGCTGTTGGGTTCACAGGCTGTTGTCATGAAAACCAATGAGGTTTACCGAGAAACGTTCAATTTTATGGTAATGAACGATTATGCCAGCGCCCATTCAACCACCTTAAAACGATTTCTTCGAGCCAACCTCAAGGCCACCACTTTTATTAACAACAATAAAGCCACTGCGCAAGCGATAGTCTCTGAAAAATTAAATCTCGACAGTGATGTTGTTGCCCAACTTTGGGGGGAATTCACTTTTAAAGTCATGCTTGACCAGTCGTTGTTACTCACCATGGAAGATGAAGCTCGTTGGGCCATTAGAAATGGGCTGACTGACAAGCGTGAGGTGCCTGATTATTTAAACTTTTTGGCTCCCCAACCGCTAGATGCAGTAAAACCGGCCGCAGTGTCAGTGATTTATCAAGGTAAGAATCATTATGAGGATTGAAACAAAATTCCGCTTTACTGCTGGCCTTGTTGTTGTGTTGGTGTTGTTTGTTGGCGGGATTTTGATGGTTACCTCTGAACAAGTGAAGCAGTCAGTGCAAAAAAGCCATGCCATTGGCCAAGTATTGCAAAGCGCCTTTGAACTTAATCTGTTGGCAAATGATTACTTTTTATATCAAACCCGCCGTTCATATCGCCAATGGTACATTAGCCATGGGACGCTGCTAAAGCCGTTTGAAAATCAAATATTTTCTCACGCCGATGAGCGTAAAATTGTCAATGATATTGGCCAGAGTCATCAGAAGCTGGGCGTAAACTTTGACCATATTGTTAAGGTGCTTGAGGCGCCTTTTGGTATAGCCAAACGAGAAGCGCAATACTCATCATTACAAGTGCGGTTGATAAACCAGATGTTGGTGTTGTCACAGGTGATGCTAACGGATGCCAGACAACTGGTGAGCATCAGTAAAAAAGAGGTGTTAATAGCACAGCAACGAGCAAGTATGGCGGTGATGTTTATGGTGCTTGTGATCATGATAGCGGTCATCGGCAATGCTTATTATTTGATTCACAATGTTGTTAAACCACTTGCTGTATTAAAGCAGGGCAGTCAGGTTGTTGGCGGCGGTGATTTGTCGTATAGAATTGCGCTAAATCGAGAAGATGAAATCGGTGAACTGGCGAGTGCTTTTGACGGAATGACGCAAGTGCTAAGCGAAACAACGGTGTCTAGAGAGTATTTTGATAATATTATTCGTTCAATGGTCAATACCTTACTGGTACTGGATTCGAATGCCAATATTCAGACTATCAATCATGCTTTGTGTGAATTACTCGGGTATGAGCGCCATGAGTTGGTCGGGCGGCCTGTTAGTGTTTTGTTTGAAGAAAATCAAAGCTTGTTTTCACCCGATAACCCCAAAGTGTTGGCTGACTTTTTCAATATCGAACGCCAGTACGTGAGTAAAAACGGCAATAAAGTACCGATATTGATTTCAGGCTCTGTTATGCATAATGATAAGGGCGAGGTGTTTGGTATTGTGTGCGTTGCTCAGGATTTGACAGAACGCAAACAATTGGAAAAACAATTACAGCAGTCGAATAAAATGGATGCGCTTGGCAAGTTAACAGGCGGTATTGCCCATGATTTTAACAACATGCTGGCAATTATGCTGGGGTTTTGCGAAGTACTGCAAAAACAGTTGGTAGATAAACCAGAGTTGTTAAAACTTCTTGAGAATATCACCGTCACTGGCAAACGAGGGGCAGAATTGACCAGTAAGCTACTGGCTTTTGCTAAGCAACGGCCAGACCACTTGAGTGTTAGCAATCTTAATCAACAAATAGAACAACAAAATGAGATCTTGCAAAAGGCGTTGACTGTACTGGTGGACATTGAATATGAATTAGCCCCGACATTATGGCAGGTCAATATCGATTGCAGCGCATTCGACGACATGTTGCTGAATATCTGTATAAACGCCAAACATGCGATGTCTGGTAACGGAAAAATCACCTTTAAAACCCGTAATGTCACACTCGATGATGAAGCTACACTAACCCCGCCTATCGAGCCAGGTGATTATGTTTGTCTGAGTGTTGAAGATAATGGTGCGGGTATGCCGAGTGATGTTTTGGAACGAATATTCGACCCCTTTTATACTACTAAGGGTGAGCTGGGCACGGGGCTGGGTTTATCTCAGGTCTATGGTTTTATCGTTTCTTCTGGCGGGTCGATTAACGTGACTTCATCACCGGGTGTCGGTTCGTGTTTTACCTTTTACTTTCCAAGAACTAAGATACCGGCGGATGTTAATCCTTTTATAAAAACTGAGGAACTCAGTCGCGACAAAGTCATTTTAATTGTTGATGATGAACCTATGCTGGCAAATTTTGCAGCTGAGGTACTTAGTGAAGAGGGGCTTTGTGTACATGTTGCCAATAGTGGTGAACAAGCGTTGGTTTTGTTGGAAACACTGACGGTTGATTTACTGTTTAGCGATGTCATTATGCCAGATATGAATGGGTATCAATTGATGAGTCAGGCCAAAAAATTAAATCCGCAGATAAAAGTCCTGCTAACCAGTGGCTTTGAAGACAATTTAGCAGAACAATATTTTAATGATGACCAGCCGTTAGATATTTTGTATAAGCCCTATAGTATTAAATCATTAGTTAATGCGGTATCTCATAGTTTTGACGTTTAAAACCCTATGGGTATTAGCTCTAATCAATTATTGGAGAAAATTCAATGCGGTATTTCATTGGTGTTATATTTCCTGCTTTGTTGCAGACATTATTTGTTTTTATCGTCATTGAGATGAACACAGGGAATGGTTCATGGGTGGGGCTAGGCGCGTTTCTTCTTGGCATGTTTGCTATTCCTGCAACGGCCATTGTTAATTTCATCTATTTAAGAGCTAAGCATCAAAGCAGCGATTTTGTTGTATTGGCAAGGTGTTACCTTTTGGCCTTAATAGTGCCATTTATCGTCATGTTTTTGCTCTTGGTGGGTTAAGGGGTTATTGCAAAACCCGGGCATACCCCATGGTTTTGGTTCGTTATTTACTGAAGCGAATAAACAATTACTGTATTATTGCGCATATAATTTTCAAGGTATTAGAAATTCAGTATGGCAGTGCAACAAGTAGACTCCGCATTTTCAGTTACGCCGATAGAGATAACAGAAAATCGCTCTAAAAACTTCTCTAACAACACTTCAAAGCAGGCCACGCAAGATAGCGATAAAGCCCCTAAAATTGTGCTCAGTACGCTTAACGCAAGGTACATTCATGCCAGTTTTGGTTTGCGTTATTTGTATGCGAATTTACAAGAGTTGCAGCAGTGTTGTGAAATTCAAGAGTTTACGATTAAGACGCGTGCCATCGATATTGTTGAACAAATCTTGGCTTCAAAACCCGACATTGTCGGTTTTGGCGTTTATATATGGAATATTGTTGAAACAACTGATGTGGTCAGCCTGTTAAAAGTCATCGCGCCCGAAATTAAAATTGTACTCGGCGGCCCTGAGGTCAGTTACGAAACTGAGCAACAAACCATAGTCGCAAGTGCCGATTATGTATTAACAGGCGCGGCTGATTTGAGTTTTTACCAACTGTGTAAAGACATTTTAGGCCACACAGCACCAGAGCAAAAAGTGCTTAAATGCAAACCTGTTGGGCTTGAAGAGATAGCACTGCCGTATGAATATTACAGTGACGAAGATTTAAAGAATCGTTTATTGTATGTTGAAGCATCGCGGGGTTGTCCATTTAAATGTGAATTTTGTTTGTCGTCTTTAGACGCTGCATCGGTACCATTTGAAATTGAAACATTTCTTGAGCAAATGGAAATTCTCTATCAACGCGGTGCCAGAAACTTCAAATTTATCGACAGAACTTTCAACCTAAACATTAAAACCACGATGCAAATCATGCAGTTCTTCCTCGATAAAATGAGTGATGGGCTTTATTTGCATTTTGAGGTGGTGCCCGACCACTTGCCGCGAAAATTAAAGGAATTATTAACTCAGTTCCCCGAGGGGAGTTTGCAATTTGAAATTGGCATTCAAACCTTTAATCAACAAGTTCAAACCAATATTAGCCGTAAGCAAAATAACACCAAGTCAAAAGACAACCTCATTTGGTTAAAAGACAATACCAATGCGCATATTCACGCCGATTTAATTTTTGGTTTGCCCGGGGAGACGTTTGATACCTTTAAAGACAGCTTCAATCAGCTTTATCATTGTCGCCCCCATGAAATTCAAATGGGTATTTTAAAACGGCTTAAAGGTAGTCCAATCATTCGCCATACCGAGCAATTTGACTTGCGCTTTAATCCACTGCCGCCTTTTAATATATTGAGCACCGACCGCGTGAGCTTTGCCACCATGCAGCGTATTAATCGCTTTGCGCGCTTTTGGGATATGATTGGTAATTCTGGGCGCTTTAAATACTCGCTACCCCATATTTTATCTGACGAGCCTTTTGATGATTTTATGGCTATTACCGAATGGATTTATATTAAAACAGGGCAAACCCATCAAATAAACCTGAAAAAGTTATACGAGTTTGTGTCGCAAGCGGTAGAGGCAATATATCCAGAACAACACGCGTTTTTCTTGACTAAATTAGAATTAGATTACGATGCGTCAAAGTTAAAAAGCCGTTTTAGTGGTCTCAATCTTTATGCTGGGCAAGCAGTAGAGGCGACCAGCCAAGGTAGCTTTGTACAGCGACAACAACGACATATGGCTTAAGGTTGTTACGCACTAATGAGTCATTTTAGTGTTTCATCAAAATTGCTCATTAGCGCCGGTGTTATCGCAGCTGCCAGTGCTATTTGGCATCTGCTGTGCATTTTGGGTGGGCCAAGTTGGTTCGCTTTTGCACGAGCGCCGCAACAAATAATTGATTCTGCACGCCAAGGCACTTTACTGGCCCCAGCTGGTACAATTATCGTCGCAGGATTAATGTTTGCCTGTACGGCTTATGCCTTTTCTACCGTTGGTATCATTCGTAAAATACCACTGACAAAACCTGCCTTAATGACCATTGCCACACTTTGTTCGTTGCGAGGTTTAATTGCTATTCCAACATTTGTTCTTCCTACCGGTTTAGATATTTGGCAAATAATTGCCAGTTCGGTGTGGTTTTATGTGGGTGTTTGTTTCATCGCGGGCAGTATTGAATACTATAAATTAGCAAGATAAAGGACTAGCGGGCAATATCGGTTGGCGACTGCTCTTTTCCCTGATGTCTGGCCTGCGGCCCACAACAAAACTAGTCTTGTTGGTCATTTGGCTTTACGAGGCCAATCAAGGCCCCGTAACGAGCGTGCTACCAGATTAATCGACCAAATCTATTTGAATCGCATCGGCAATTAAATTACCTTGACCGGAACCGCTTAGGGTTACCGTCAATTTTTCTGAACTCGACAAAGAATAGTTACCAAGCAATTCGAACGAACCACCGTTACCATCTGTTGATATCTGGGTTTGGTCTTTGGTAATAGTGGCAATTAATGTGTTGCCATTTCTAATTTCATAGACCGCATTTTGATCATTAACGCCATCGCCAAGCCATTGTGCTTTGACAGAATAAGTGGCATCGATTGGTACGTCGATATTCCACCTAAAGTACTTATAGGCACCATCGCCTTGAACCGCTTTCATGTAGTCATCGTTGTGAGCACCAATGGTTGAGCTTTCTAACTGCCAATGGGGTTCAGGTGACGGGACGAAGAACAGCGTGTCTGAAGATGCAATGGGGATCCAAAGTTGAGAGGCATAGGTATCATCCGAATTGTCGATAGTTTGCTCGGCTTCTTTGGGCTCAAAATAGTAGTAAACATCATTATCGTGATTGCCGTTTTTCCATCCAGTCTGGTTGCCACCACTATCATATTCCAGTAATGGCGTTTCACCGTTGTAACCGAGGATGGCACCATGGTCGTTAATTTTTCGTAAGTGAAGCCTGTCGAAATTTTCTGCCGTTAGGTTACCGCTAAGCTGTAGGCGGCTTCTTAAATCAGTAAGGTTGCCCGTTTCACGGTTTATAGTGAAACCCACTGTGATGCTTGGCAATGTATTTAAAATGGACCCTGTGATATTGCCGACGGCAACGCCACTACTATTAACATCATATAAATAGCAATTAGACGGATTGTACGAAGGCATTGTCGGAATCAAATAACGGGCGTCAAATTCGTAATCAAATGCGTTTGTGTCGAAGTTGGTAAAGTGACAAACGGCTTTGTTCGTGTCGTTGCCAAAATCTATGACCCTAGTGCCTGCTGCGTCTGCATCGTTGTTAATACCGCGATACACCGCGCCATAGTCATAACCGTTAGTCGAGCCAGATGTAGAAAACATGGTACCGTCGGCGCGGTAGATAGCGCCCTGGCTTAGGTTTTGCCTATTAGACAGGCTCACCATACCATTGTCGTTCATTGCTTCTGGCCACAAAATATGTTGACCATCAAGCACAGAGCTTACATCAATACTGCTGAATGTGCCGTTGGCGAGTTTAAAATCGAAATGAATTAAAGAAGCCTGAGATAGTGCTATATCTCCTTGACTGTTGATTCTTGTAGCATTTCTTCCGTAATGGTCATTGTTGTCATTTTCTTGCAACTCATAGGCATCGTCATCACCCGTTGGAGTCCACTCAACAGCGCGTGGACGCAAGGCATAGGTGGTAGGTCTCGGTTCCCCTTGATACTTAAATAGATGACCTACGACTGTTCCATCATCATTGATATCATTGGCGATTGTACCCGTTCTTGCGTCCTGATAGACATGAATTTCGCTGGGGAGCGGTTCGTATGGCGGCATTGGTAAAACTGACGGTTCATTGTAATTCTTCCAATAAACGGCTTTGGCATAAGGGTTTTGAATTGGATTGGTTACCCCACGCGCTCCTTCGTCAATCATGCCAATCATTTCACCGTTGTTGTTTAATCCGGTGACAGTCATTGCTTGCAATGGATAGTTGTTAAGTGGGTCAAATTTGTTAATGGTGTGGGGGATATAATAAGTACCAGCGGTGGCAGTACATACACTAAGAGATAACGCGGTTAGAATCGCGCTCGACAGCAAGCTAAACTTTTTCATGACCTTCCTTTAATTACAGCGAACAAATAATACAATAAACAAGCAATGGCAATGTTTATATTTGCGTGCACAATACAAAACTATTGGTCAATTTGTCAACAGATTTGTGTTTTCAAAGGGAGTCTGGGCTAGGCCATTTACTTCGTAAGGCCACTTTTTTAAAAGTGGCTATCTACTAAATTTAGCCCTTTTAGATGTTTTGTAGTCAATTAAAACTCAATATTCCATTTAATGATGAAACCCCAGTCAGCCGAATCATCGGTCAGCCCAGTGCTGAGTCCTGCTTGAAGTTCGCTATTGCCAGACATTTTTTTCACCAAACCTGCGGCAAAATAAGCCTCATCGCCTTCATCACCGTACTCACCATTGAGTTCAAGTACAGCGGTCATACCGGACAGTTCAAAAGCTGTTGCGGCTGATAATGTGGTTGCCGATTCGCCATCTGAAAACTCACCACCAATGCCGAAGAACAGTTGCGCTTTACCTACCTGTGTTGCAAACAGTAGTGAAGGTGCCCATTCGCCATGTTCTTCACCGAGTCCTTTTTGTTCGTCACCGGTCGTTAGGCTGGTTTCTAATGCCACCGACATTACCCAAGACTCATTGTTTACAACGTTGTATAAAAACCCTAGCTCTACATCTCCTAGGCCGTTGACATTTCCTGCGTTGCCGTCAGTGAATAAATAAGGCGCCGAAAATGCCACTTCAAGCTGGTCGGTCAGGCCGTATTCAAAAGACACAGTAAGCTCGCTTAGGTCGAAGTCGCCGCTGGTCATATTGTTTAGACCCACTCCTATTTGCACCTCTGCTTGTTCTTGAGCAAATGCCATTTCGCCCAGAAATAACTCCTGCATATAGGGTTCAATACCGTCTTCGTCTTCGCTGGCCTGTGCATGGGTAGCACCAATAACTAGCCACATACTGGTCATAATAAATAAACACAACTTGTTGATAATCGGTTTAATTTGCATCGTTTTTTCTCGTTGTTGGTAATTTAAGTAAGTATAGGAAGGTTTTCATAAAGGTTGGGTTAAAGAGTAAGTCGCCAATTGCTGGTGTTCGGCTTATCGCTAACCAAAGGGGCAGGTTACCTGCCACTAGTTTTTGGATAGCACGACCTATTCTTTATTAAGCGAAATATAAGATTTATCTAAATACGCCGCCACGGCACCACGGATAGCAATTGTCAGACTTTGATGATCTTTTGAAGCTACCAATGGTGAAGCAACATTTTGCGAGGGAGTATCGCGTAAACACAACTCAATAATGCCTTGCACTGACGTTAAAAGTGCCATGCCTGCAAACTTCAAAACGAGCCAAGCTTGGGTAATTTCACGACCTTCTAGATTTTTAATATGCTCAAGTTGAGTATTAAACCTTGCCTCATCTACGCCCAAATAAATCAGGCATTCAGTCAACGAATCTACCGTTTTGTCTTGTTCGCTTTGCCCTTGGCTCGCTCGCATCATCAGCACTAGCATGGGTTTTAAGTACACTGCTATGGTCATATAGAAAAGTTCATATAACATTATGGTATTAACATCTTCTGACTCGACATCGATGGTACATGAGTACTTTCGTATGTTTTGGCAACAAACTTTGTAAAGGCTGCTTGTCAATTTAGCAAACTCAACATGCTGATAATCAAGGTTTTTCATATTGGTAGGCGCTATTTTTCCTACATATAATGACTTGAGAATATTGTCTATATTTGGACATTGGTTATGTATTCTTTTGTACGCCGACCCAGGTGAAACCATCAGTGTTTGTGCACCACCGGGATGGGTGTGTTTAAAGTCAGATACATCATAAATATTGTCATCAATAATAAAATAATCCTGATTCGAAACCGCGTTGACCTCACTCACCATGGCCGAATCGCTTTGCTGGTGGCTAGTGAAAAGTTCTTCTTTGTAAACGCCGTTTGCAGTCATACTGACTAAATCAATTTGCGTATCTGCTACCAATTCGCCTAATACTTTTCGAACGGTTTGACCAAATCCGACTTTGCCACAAACAAACAGGTAGCCATTGGCCCTTATTTTGGCTATCAAACGGGTTGATTGAAGGCGTAACAGCTGTTTTATATCGGTTTTTTCATCAAGAAAGTTGTTTATTCCGGCCTGTGCATATCTTGAAAAAGCGCCGTGAAGTTGGACAAAACCAGCGTCAACCCACGCCTGTATTTCTTTTTTGAAATAATAGAACTCGGGACTTTTGGTGGCAAAGAACAGCACATTGTCTTTTTCGCCTGCGTCGATACGGTTTTTCAACAACCCAATTGCTGCCGAAATACCACCGCCGCCGACAATGGCGACAAACGGTACTTTTGAGTTTGATGGGAAAAGCCAATTAGACCGAATGACTGAAAAACTCACTTCATCACCGGGCGTCAGACTCAGTAAATAACCAGAGCAAAGACCATAGTTTTGCTCGCCAGCCTGACTGTACTCTAGCAACCCCACGCACAGTCTCAATTCACCAGATTCTTCAAGTTCTCGTTGTGAAGATGAAACAGAGTAAAGCCGAGCATTCAACGGAGTAATCTCATTAATAAGCGCATTTATGCATTGCAAACCTGAGTTTTGAGCTAGGTTAAGTTCATCAAGACGGCCATAACTCAGCACTTTTTCAATGACACTGATTGGTGAATTTAAGTCTAACTTAATTTGCCTTAGTTCGAAAAATTGGCGCCATTTGTCGCCCAGTGAAAAACTGTTTAAATCATGCTGCATTAAAAGCTGTAACAGAGGTTCTATCTGCTTTGGATTATTTCTAGGCGTAACTGAAACTTTGTCGCCGGGGTAAGTTCTAAAGAGCTGATCTGTAACATCAAAAACTAGCTCACTACCATTAGGACCTTGTTCTCTCACTTTGGTCAGTTGGCATCTAAAGGTTCTTTGGTTGGCATTTATCCCTTTATCTCTTTCTTGTTTTGATGCCTCAAAAGCGCAATCAAGCCCCATAACGGCATGGTCATCATGCCACTGTAATGTGCCTGAGTTGGTGTTTCCTCGGCCACAAGCGGTACCAATAAGCATGTATCCCAGTACAATACCTCGGTGTATCGCATGATAACCCTGATTGCCGTTGTACAACCTGCATAGCTCAAAGAAGGTGTTTTGTAGCGCTGCATTTTGTGAACCCAAAACAAACGCTTTAAGATTCATTTGAAAGATGCTGCTCAGAAAGTTTTTATGAATATAAGAAAGTGGGTTATCTGCCTCTTTTCGTTTAATCTGTTCGCCCAAGTTGCCGCTGTATTGCTCTCGTCCAATTAAGTTATCAAACAGAGTGAAAAAGGGTGATGCGCCTCCGCTAATGCCTACCTCACCGTGTCGTGCGGCAGCCCATAAAGGGGCTACTGTTTTTGTCCATAGCGCGGTATTAACATAGTTTTTGTGTTTTTCATTTAATGGCAAATTGCTGGCAAGCATCAGGTTACAGCGGCGCAAAATATCGCATATTTCAAGCAAGATGGCCTGAATTCTATCCTGCCTATTAACCTCAATACATCGTGATATTTCGGCTATAAGTCTTGCACAAGGGCCGGCAATAATTTCAGTCATGATAAAACAAAGAACAAATTGTCTTTCTGTTTTGTTGTCGAAAATTGGAATTAAAAGTTCTAAATTATCGAGGCATGAGTTGAGGTCATTGAATTCAAAGGCGCCGTTACCATGCGCTTTAAATTTCCAGTTATATAAAGAAAACTCGTATATAAGTGCTTGCGGTGTTGCACGCCCCAGTCTTTTCGTTAGTTGCTGATAAGGAACTTCTAACGACTTAGGAAAAGTGCGTTCTTGTGTTTTATCTGCTGATGGCGCCAAATGGAAGGTCTGCTGACAATAGGCATTCTGGGCATAGGCATAAGCGTGAGAACCAGAGCCTATGATGACAGAAGCGCGGTAAACGTATTCATTTGGCAGATCTAATGCCGATAAACAGGGCATCTGATCAATATATTGGGCTACTGTGTTTGTTTTCATCAACTGAGGTAGCTTGTTAGCCAGCAAATCCCAGGCGGCATGAGATGTTGGTAATTCAGTCAACGGTGCAGAAGCGGGAATGAATCCTGTGTTTGGGTCTATTTTTTCAAACACACAGTCTGCGTTCAGTCCTTGTTGATACCAATAATCCACGCTTTGCGTATTCACCGCTTCTGTTTGTTGCTCTTCGCTTTTGTGCTTATTCGTTACGCCTTTTCCGCTAAAAGGACACATCGATATTTCGTTTTCTAAATCTAAGTACACAGACACTCCAGTCATTCTAATATGGGTATTAAGTAGGGCTAATTATTTTCACCATTATACCACCACAATTGTTGTGGGTACCCGCTTTGACCATCCTATATTATTGATATTAAGGGTTAATTAGGATTACTTTGTGGTACTTTTTGGAAGTTCTATTTCGCTACATGGAGGTGGTTGATGAGCACATTGCCGAGGGGGGGGAATTGTCGAACTCATTCTCATTTATTTTAACGGTTTGGTCAGAATTGTAATTTATATCAATATTAATCAATCGTTTATAAACCATCTAATTGGACATGTATTACTACTTATTTATATTTCTTACGCTATACTGCGTTCGGCTTTTGGTGAATCCCTCTAAATAAGAGTGTCATTGACCATCAGGCTAAAACAATAATCTATGGATAATTAAGGGCTTTAAATATGAATAATAAACTGAAACTGATGATGTTTGCCATTGGCATGGGCGTTTCTGCGGTTGCTGCTGCGGATGAAACTTGTTTTCCATCAAGTCCTTTTTGTATAGAAACAACGCCTTACTGTGCTGATTTGCGTGCAGCTTGTGATAGTGGTGATTACAACTCGTGTCTGACTTGGATTAATAGCTACTGCTCTATTTAATCTGCGAAAGCACACGAAAACTCTGCTTAAGCCACAGGAAATCTTGTTTTTCCTGTGGTGATGAAAAACAAAGAGGCCAAGTATTGTAACCTCGCTCGACGATTTCAATTGTTACCTTGGCGCCTTAATAACCCCATTTTTTTGTATTACCCATCTTATCTAGGGTCTGTTTATCTTTCGAGTTGAAATTTTGTTCGATTTAAAAGCGCTTTAATCGCGGCGGCCGTTATGATGCCTAGTCATCTAAGTGAATAACGGGCAACAAAGAGTAAAGCGCTTTGAAACGAACCCAAAGGGCAG
>CALKGI010000179.1 GCA_938085045.1 uncultured Alteromonadaceae bacterium | reverse complement strand
GGTTGCTTAAGGTACAGGTTTCGCTGTTGCCATTTTTATACGGGCGACAGTCATATTGTGAGTCGGTAGATTGTGAACCGTGACGCACGTACAAGTCGGCATCTCCTGTGCCACCAGACATAGTCACCGTTAATGCGCTGTAACCGGCGTTGAGTGGCTGAGTGTAATGTTGCCATGCATTTTTGGCTACGCTTACATCGCTTTTAGTGACGTCTATTGTTGGCAAGCCACCTTCTGAATAACTGCCAACTAAGCTAACCCCCGAGAAACCGCTGTAAGCTTTTAAGCGAACATGGTATTCACCGCTGCCTGTGCTGGTGCAGGTTTCGTTATTGCCGTTTTTATATGGACGGCAATCGTAATTGCTGTCGCTTGGCTGCGCGCCCAACTTAACATACAGGTCGGCATCACCTGTGCCACCAGAGGTGGTGAAAGTGACTTCGTTGGCTGTTGCGGGCACGTCCATGGTGTAAAGAACTTCAGTACCTGTGGCTGCCGAAAGGCCAGCCACTGGCACGTTGTTTTCTAACTTATTGGTTGTTTGGGTTGACCCTGCGGCCAATTCAATCACGTAAGCTAAGCCTAATCTGGCAAAATTCAGTGCGTGTGCGCCACTTGAGTCAATATTGGCCAGCGTATCGCTTGAGGAATGAATACGTGGGTTTGAATTGCTCATGCTCGATTCAAATGGGAATGACGCGGGATAGCCTGCATTGGTCCATGAGGCATGATCTGAACAAGCGTAACCACAACGACTGGTGCCATGTTTTACATCAGGCATGTAGGTGTTCATCAAATCAGTCAAAAAGGCGTTTTGGCTTGAGCTGGTGTAATCGGTGATAAGCGTGATGTCTTCGCTTGAACCGACGTAACCTGTCATGTCTAATTGTAAGGCGCCGACAATATTTACGCCGTTGGCAGCATCATTATTGGCAATTTCTTTAGAGCCTCGTAAGCCGACTTCTTCGGCGGCATAAGCGTAGAATTTTACGCTGCGCTTTGGTTGTACACCTTCGCTGACAAATACTCGTAAAACTTCGGTCAATGTGGCAATGCCAGATGCATCGTCATCGGCACCGGGTGCGGTTGAGTTTTCAGACGTGTTGCCGATGGTTGAATCGAGATGTCCGCCAACGACCACGTATTCATCTGGGCTTTCGCTACCAGTTAAGGTTACCAACACTGACTTTTGTCGCCAGTTAGGATGGTTAACTTGAGTGACGTTGGCCCAAGATAAATGGCCAACCATGGCGTGCCAGCGGTCTTTTAAACCCGCAGATGCCGCTTCACCGCCTGAGGTAGAATAAAAGCGGTTGTTGAAACTGGTTGATAGATAATTGATGGTGTCAACGATGTTTTCTTTGGCAAGAACCGGCATCAAACGGTTGACGGTAGCGGCCTGTGCTAAGGCATTGGTTGCAAAAGGGGCTTTGTTGGTGCTGCTTTGCAGGCTAATTACCGCCGACTGCAAAGAGTCATGAACGATAAACCCGCCACAACGGTGATGGCTTTTGTGAATCGAACGACTCAACTGGTTAAGTTGGCTTTCGTTGATTTGGGCAATGCTGACATCATTACTGTTGGTTGAAACTATTGATGGGATTAAAAAGGGTTCGCCGCCAACGCTAGTTAAATCACTCATGGCGTCTTGGCCCATGGTGATCCAAAATTGCTGGTCTTGGTTGTCGGCATTGAGGTTTGGAATAGTCGCTGCATTAGCAACACTAACACTGGCGCACAACAGTACGCTACTGATCACTTTTTTCATCGGATTGGTATCCTTCACTTGTATTTTTTTGTTGTTTATTTTTATTGGTTTACCCATTTATAAACGTTGTTTATGAAATGCAACAACGACAATAAAAGGCACACCCAGTGTAGATGAACAACTCAAAAAATGGTCGATAAACCCCCGTTTTTATTGTATCGGTATGTAGGGTTATGTACGTTTTGTGAATGAATATTCTATAGGTTTTTAAAAAAGTGAAGAGTGGTTGAGCGTATCAGTCGGCTAATTCACCAATTCGCCAGCCCGCATACTCAACACTAAAAAAGTTGGCAACAAACACTAAGTTTGAAGACAAAGAGCACACGACATTGTCCAGCAGTGGGGTTTGTATTTCGATAACTATGTCAAATAACGCTTCATTGGCCTCTATCATGGCATCACCATAACCATTGTCGTTAACAAATGAACAAACAATTTCAGCTTGTTTTTGATGTTTGGTGTTCAAGCGATATTCTAGGGTATGCACTATATCTAGATTTTGGGCGATAGATTTAAGCTGTTGTAATTGTTCATTGTCTTGGTGTGATGTACTCAGTAACTTTTCAACTATGTGCATGGGTTTGTGCTGCCTTTGTTTTTATCTGCGCTTAATATTTGTTATACGGCATTATATCAGTATTACACGGCATTACGTCTAGCTTCATCTTTGATTTTGGCTAGTATTTGTGCACGGGTATCTTCGGTGAATCCACTTTGTTCTGCATGTATTAAGCGCATTGAGATTGATTCAATTTCACGAGCTTTGCGGATAAGGTCGTTCACTACCTCACTTTTACTTGTAAACTCTTCACTGTCTACTTGTGCTTTGAGCCATTCATTATTGGGTGATGTGAATGAAATACTTTGTCTGGGCATAATAAGTTTACTTTAAAAAAAACGATTGGTTCAATATTACACCACTATTACACCAAGCATCAAGTGATGGAATGTGTGAGCTTCGACATCACATGTTTGCTATAATCCGCGCGATTTTCAATCTTAAAAACACAAGATATAAAATGAACAACTTGTTTGGTTTGCTGCGGTGGTCTCTACATTCGCTGATTTTCACGGTGATTTTAAGCACCAATGCGTTAGCTGCACCGTTAACGCCGCAAGAGTTATTTTCTGATGATAGGATCACCAACTTTGCGGTGTCTCCAACGGGTGAATACATTGCCTATGTTGCGCCACAAGACAATACCGAGATTTTCACCATTGCCAAAGTTGATGGCATGAAACCACTGTTTACCACCAAGTTAAGAGAAACGCGTTTTGTTGGGCGAATTAGATGGGCCAACAATACGCGTTTGTTGATGTGGCCTGCTAAGCGTTATGGAATACACAAAATCAAATATTTGACTGGTGAACTTCAAGCAATGAATTTTGACGGTTCAAAAAACACCAAACTTTGGGGTTATGAAGGCAAAATTAGACAAGGTAGAGCAAACGCACGAAGCGGTAGGCTTGTGGGTCAACAGTATACTCAAAGATGAACCAGACAGTATTTTGATCACCACTGTACAAGGCCGATATGGTCGATATAACACTAGAGTTTTGCGTAGATTGAATATCTACAATGGTCGTCTTACCCAAGGAGAACGTTCAAGCGTTCGGGGCGTTTAGGGGGTCTGGCGGTTATGGTGAGGCTTTTGAAGAGGCTGGCCATAAGCAGTGGGGTAAAGCCATGCAAGATGACGTGACAGATGCCACCTTGTGGGCGGTTAAGCTCGGTTTCGCCAACAAAGATAAAATGTGCATTTATGGTGGTAGTTATGGTGGTTATGCCGCACTGATGGGCGTAGTGAAAGAGCCTGACTTGTACAAATGTGCCATTGGTTATGTTGGTGTGTACGACTTGCCGCTCGAATATGATGTTGGTGATATTAGACAAAGTAAAGAAGGTCTCAATTTTATTGAAACCACCGTTGGCAAAGAGGATGACCCTGATTTAATTAAGTATTCTCCGGCCCGTCATGCAGACAAAATCAAAGCGGGTATTTTCTTAGTTCATGGTGGACAAGATGAAAGGGTGCCTATTGAACACTATGAGGCCATGAGCAAAGCGCTCGATAAAGTCGGCCACCCTTACGAAAAAATGGTCGCCGATGATGAAGGTCACGGTTTTTCTAAAAATGAAAATCAGTACAAGTTATATGGCAAGATGGTTGATTTTCTTGCCAAGTATCTCAAGCCCTAAGGCGTTATTTCAAACGTTTTAACCTATAACTGGCGTTGGTGGGTATGATAAATCTCCAACGCCAAGTCTTGTTCAATCCATTCATCTGATGTATCGGTGCCTGATGCCGCGCAGTACTGTGGGGCTTTTTCTTCAACGGTTATGGTAATGAAAGGTTGCTTTGTATGGCCTGCGGTATAGGTGATTTGTTGCTGAGTCATTTATAAGTGGAGGGGCAGTTTGAGTGGTGAGCGATTAGAATTGGCTACTGAAGATAAAAGATAACTGCTATAAATAAGGCCTTTGGCATTAAATTAGCTTAAAGTGCTTATAAGTTTAATTATGAGTTCAAAAAGCGCTCAATTAAAACTTGTCCTAATCAAAACTTGGTGATATATTGACCGCGATTTTAAACGAAAGTCTTACCAACGGAGCGATACAATGAACAATACTGCAACTCAATCTACACAGGCAAAACCTACACCCTTTAAATCAGGTGTAAAAGCAGGTGACAATGGCCCAGGCGGTATTTTTAACCTAGGTGTAATAGCAGGCGAAAATGGCAGTGATGGTATTTTAGACTAATCACAATGCTCCCGGGCGACCCTTTATGGGTTGCCGACATCCTCACTTTTCTTTGTATAGCTGATAATCCTCTAATTTATAACTTCATTGCCCTTTTATATCAAAAAAGGCAGCCGAAGCTGCCTTTATATTAACTTGTTTTGATTATTTACCGTTACTTCAGGTATTTGGCCAAAAACGCTAACATTTGGTTGTACAGTTTTATTTGATTTTCAGTCTCAGCAAAACCGTGACCTTCGCCCAGAGCGACCATTTTTTCGTATGGTTTGCCGATTTTGTCTAATGCCTCGGTCATCACTTCAAAATGCTCGATTGGTACGCGGTAATCTTGTTTGCCGTGCACCAAGAATATACCTGCTTTGATTTTGTCTACATGACGAGCCGGAGAGTACTTGGCCATATCTGGCGAGTCTTTTTCGCCGACAGCTGTTTTTATATAATGTAATCCTTCTACTCTATCTTTTACATCACCAACTTCATACCACATGTTCAAGTCATACAGTCCAACAAAGCCAATGCCACATTTGTATAAATCAGGTTCTTTGACTATCCCCATCATTGCTGCATAACCACCATAACTGGCACCATAGATACATAATTTGTCTTTGTTGGCATAACCTTGCTCAACGGCCCACAAAGTACCATCGGTCAAGTCATCCTGCATTGCTTTGCCCCATTGTAGGTGGCCTGATTTTTCAAATTCCTCACCGTAACCGCCCGAGCCACGGAAGTTAACTTGCAAAACAGCATAACCATTGCCGGTCAGCAACTGTACTTCGCGGTTCCACTCCCAGTCATCACGTGGGCCAAATGGTCCGCCATGAACCATCAGTACCATAGGGTCGTTACCTTTTGAACCCACTGGCTGGGAAAGGTAGCCATGAAGCTCAAGGCCATCACGAGCTTTGAATTTAATAGGCTTCATTTTCGAGAAACGGTTGCGTTTGATTTTTTGCTTGTTCGCTGCCAATAGGCGTAGCTTGGTTTTGCTATTGGCATCGTATAGGTAATGTTTGCCAGGTTCTTGATCTGACCAGACTCTGATCATTCGACGGCTACCGTCTTTATTGCTGCTGTGAACGCTTGTTTTAGTGGTTTTAAAGGTTCTTTCAATGAGTCGACGAAATTGTGCTTCTTCACTTTGTTCATCTAAATAGAAGTCAACGGGCTTACCATCTTTTTCTGTTCGGTAACCTATAATTTTGTCATCAAGATCTAAAATTGCATTCATTGCTGCATTGGCTGATGACGCTAAAACCGTGATTTCTTCGGTGATAGAATTAAACTTGACCATTTCGTATACATTGTTACCAGCATTACGTGTAAGGATCACTTGTTGTTTGTCTGATGACCACGCTCCGGTATAGCTCTTAGCGTTGGGTAAGCTTTTCCATTGTCCATTCTTGTCTTTAAAGGTTACGACATTTTCTCCTTGTTCATCGACGCCCCATTGTAGAATCGGCGTGCCTTTATTATCTACAACAAAAGTAGCACCGCGAACACTAGAACGTTCACCGGGTGTGACACGGCCATTGTAAATATTCATTTTACGTAATCGACGGGTACCATAATTGCCGTATCCGTCTTGAGTGGTGATCAGGATACTGTCAGGTTCGTCTTCAAGCCTTGAAGTAATACTAAGATATCCTCTACGTGGGTCTTGTTTACCGGCTCTAACCTTGGCACGGTAACCCCACAGTTTGGTGTTTTTCTTGCCGTTATAATTCATGGCTTGAATTTCACCAGTCAAGTATTTAATTTCGTGAACACCGTAACGCTGGGCTGGCCATAACAGTAAACGTTCATCATTAACCCACCTAAAATCGCCAACATAACGTTTTGAGCCCATTTGCGTGGTGAAGGTGGCTTTCATGCCATCGACTTTTGCAATGGTAAATATTTCTGTGTTGCCTTGTGGCGAAACATAAGCCACATATTCTCCTGTGGGAGAAATGGCAAAATCGGTGATCCTGTCGTCAGAAAACAGGTCTTCGGGGGTTAGGGCAGCGGCAAATGCTTGGCTACCAAATGTTAGGGCGATAAGTGCGCTGAGCACAATCGCGTATAATTTCTTCATTATCGTCGTCCGTTTTAGTGGTTGAATGATGGCAAGCTTTTTGAGCGCTTAAAACCGCACGTTATTGTAACGGCAGTTTTGTTAAACATCTACTGGTTTGATTGATGAAACCGAAGGTTACAAAGGTAAATTTTCCTTTACGTTTTACTTATTTGAATGGTTCAGTACCAGCGAATTCACTTTTTATTGCTGATGGGTTAAGGTGTTGTTTTCTTTGCATAAGTGAATGGTAA
>CALKGI010000178.1 GCA_938085045.1 uncultured Alteromonadaceae bacterium | reverse complement strand
TGAACCGTTAGAACCTGATTGGGGGTATGTGGCGCTGTGGTGTTCCCCACAGGCGTGGGGATGAACCGGCTTTCAACTTCTCGTTTCAGCTCATAAAACGGTGTTCCCCACAGGCGTGGGGATGAACCGGCGGCATCGGGCCTTGTTAGTATCGGCGTGACGTGTTCCCCACAGGCGTGGGGATGAACCGATCCGCTTAATTCGACAATTGAGCTGGGTCGAGTGTTCCCCACAGGCGTGGGGATGAACCGGCATCGGTGATACGTTACGGACATACACCAACGTGTTCCCCACAGGCGTGGGGATGAACCGTGTTCAATAATAAGTTTTGCCTTTGTTCGCTTGTGTTCCCCACAGTTGTGGGGATTAACCTAGGCTGTCGAACGTCCCCCATTCTACGGGAACAATTTTTACCGACTTTTGGATGTGTGGTAGGTGCGGCAGCAGCGAAGCGTCTCGCCGCGATGAATTTGATTCAACCTCATAACGAATTGATTTAGAACTGTATTATATGAAATGGCTTCGCCATTTATCGCGGCGGGGACGCCGCTCTTACCGTACTTTCTAAGACAAAAGCTGGGAAAATTTGAAGTGTATAAAAATACTGTTTTTCGACAGCCTAGGATTAACCACTCACAATGCAGGTCGACTTCGGCATTGTTGCGAGCAAAACTTTATTAGTCATTAAAATAGCGTTATTAAGTTTTATTCAAATATCTGCCTACCCTAGTCAATTTACCCTATAGCACAGGTTGAATTACCGGTATATATTGGTTATGTTAATAAAAACGGTAGCGCGTAGCCGTTTTAAGTAACCAAACCAAAAATAATAAAACAGGCTCAAGGATAATAACAACAATGCAAAGGGTGCATAAAACCGTATTTGCCAAGGTGGCAAATCGTTGAATCAAGCAAACACAAATGCTGCGTATTTTAAGTACTGGGGCAAGGCCAAAAAACCGGCTGAGATAGACTTTTGTGAAGGGCGGCTAACTGCGCAGGAAGTCGTTGATGAGTATGATTGGATTAACTCAGTTGAACACCTCCAAGCCTTAGCGGCTAAAAATAACTGGCAACAAACCCCGTCTTTCGCTCGCTTTCATCAGTTGGCTTACCATAGTTTAGATGTCGCCGCCGTTGGCAAACTCATTCTCGAACAAAACTTGTTTGCAACAGATACAGCCATTGCTCAGTTGACCGACGACAAAGCCGCTTTTATCGATTTTTTCACTCACATGTTGGCCTTGCACGACATTGGCAAGTTTGCCACGGCGTTCCAGTCACTGCGCAAGTTTGATTGTGATGCGCTGGTGCCAGTTGATGAAAGCTATTCGTATTCGATAAGGCACGACAGCCTTGGTTATGTTTTGTGGTTGCACGAACTTAAAGATGGGTTTGTTGAAACTTACTCCCGCCAACAAAAACGCGCAGTGGCTCGTAACCTCAAAGCTTTTATTGCATTGGTTACTGGGCATCATGGTAAACCGCCAGAGTTGACTGATGGTAGTCTGCCAGTTGAGCCAACACGGTTCTTCAGCTCACATGATATAACCGCAGCTCAACAGTTTTTGCACGACAGCCAGTTTTTACAACCGGGGCCATTGCCCGCGTTTTTATTTGATAGCGACAACAAGACACTCATTGCAACCTTGTCGTGGTTATTTGCCGGGGTGACGATTTTGGCTGATTGGATGGGGTCTGATCAAGCCGTTTTCAAATACCAATCAAGTGCAACGGCTTTAAATGAATATTGGCAACAGTGCGCTTTGCCCCGTGCACAACAAAAATTAAACAAAGACGGATATGGTGAAAAGACCTCATTGGTTAACTTTACCAAGATTAAAACGCTAATCGATTACATTGACCAACCCACACCATTGCAAACCTATTGTGCTACTTGCACGCTAGACGTTGGCCCACAATTGTTTTTGCTTGAAGATGTCACAGGTGCTGGCAAAACCGAAGCCGCACTTATTTTGGCGCAGCGGTTGTTGAGTGAACGTGGCCCCACCAACTACAGAGCTGGCGCAGGTTTGTATATTGCCTTGCCAACTATGGCGACCTCAAACGCAATGTTCGAACGAATGGAGGAGGTCTACCGAGGTTTTTTTACCGAAGACAAAACGCCCTCATTGGTTTTGGCACACGGTGCAAGGCACCTGTCAGAACGTTTTAGCGATATGGTTAAATTGGCCAGCCAACCAACCGATGAAAACTACGAAAAAGACGAACAATCGGCCAGTGGTTGGTGTAACTACTGGTTTGTAGATAATCGTAAAAAATCACTGTTGGCCGATGTGGGTGTGGGTACTGTCGATCAGGCCCTGCTTGGTATTTTACCAGCCCGCCATCAGGCATTACGACTGTTGGGCATAGCACAAAAGGTGCTAATCATCGACGAAATTCACAGTTACTCAACCTATGAAGCGAATCTAATACAAGCACTAATAAAATTTCATACCAGCCTTGGTGGCACGACTATTTTATTGTCGGCCACTATGCCTTACGTATTGCGGCAAGATTTGATAAAGGCCTATACAGATGGATTGCAAGTGCAGGCGCCCGCAATTAAAACCAAAGCAATATTTCCTTGGTTCACAGGTTTGGGTTTAAACACTGGCCTAAAAGAAGAACCTATTAACTCTCGCCCAGCGGTAGCACGCACTGTACACATTAATTACCAAACCGAAGAAGACGAGATTTGGCTGTTAATTGCAACCTCGTTAGCGCAAGGTAAATCGGTTTGCTGGATACGCAATACAGTAAACGAAACTATTGAATGTTATGACGCAGCGGTAGCCAAATTCCCAGATCTCGTAGACAACATTACCTTGTTTCATAGTCGCTTTTGCATGAACGACCGTATAGTGACCGAAACAAAGGTCTTAAATCAGTTTGGTAAACATTCAACCAGCGCCCAAAGGCAAGGCCAGCTATTAATCTCTTCGCCGATATTAGACCAATCATTAGATGTCGATATCACAGTCATGATCAGCGATGTAGCCCCAATGGATGTGCTGATACAACGGCTGGGGCGCTGTTGCCGCCATTTACGTCACAGTGACGAAAGCCGTATTGAAAACCCAAATGACACCACCAAAGATGGCCGGGGCAAACCGCTACTGCACTTGTTCGGCCCAAAGTTCGACGCCGAACCTCAAAAAACTTGGCTCAGCGATTTTTCAAGCGGAACTCAAGCCATATACCCCGACACCGCACGAATTTGGTTAACAGTTAAAACCCTGCAAAAAGAAAAACAGATAGAAATGCCCGGTAGAGCGAGGTTTTTAATCGAATCGATATATGGCCCTAACGTGATAGAAAATGTGTCGACAGTACTGCAAGACATTAATGACAAAGTCGATGGTGATAAAGCATCAGAATCGTTTTTAGCCAAGTTTAACCAACTGGATGTAACGCAGGGTTACAGCATAGACAGCAATAACCAAGGCTGGTGTGACGAAAGCCAAATACCCACACGGTTGGCCGACGAAACTGTCGATTTTGTACTGTTGATAGCCAACGAAGATGAACTGAGCTTTTATGCCGCAGCTGAAAAATTCCCGTTAGACATGAGCAAAATCAGCATACGCAAAACCACCATGGCGCAGTGTGCGCCAGCGTTATTAACTCAATATCAATCGCAACTTGAAGCTTTAGAAGTTGATCACCCAGCCTTGAAATATTGCGAGGCGTTGATTTTGACCGAAGCTGCTGGTGGTTTTACAAGTGAGGCCGTGGATGACAGGCAAAGACCGATAACAGTTAGTTACGATGGATTTAAAGGGTTGCAGGTATACCGGGCCTAGACCCGGCATCATCCCCACGGGTGTGGGGAACAATAACTGGCTTTGTACAAATCGTGTAAGACAGCCGGTTTAACCCTAAATATTAGGGATAAGTAGGATAATACAGTGAGCAACTAAAAATGCAAATATTTTTTATCTTGTAATACAGCCTTAAATAAAATTATCTGTTTGGCTTTACAATACGAAGTTTCCGAATTACTCTTGTTTTATGTGTTGAGACAGGAACTATTCATTATGAAAGAAATTGTTGAATTAATTGGATTAGAAAATAATGCCAATCTTTATACTTTGGCGGCTGTGACTATATATGTTTTTGCTAAATATGGGCCATCGTGGGTTGAGGTTATCGACAAAAGACGGCAACAAAAATCAGAGCTTGCTAAGCAACAAAAGCTTGAAGTAACAAAAGACTAATATTATCGGCGTTGAACGCTTGTGTTGTTATAAGTACTAGTCTGAAGATTTAATCGAAAAAGGGCAGCCGTAGGGGCAGACCCCCGTGGCTGCCCCAACGATGATTTTAGGGTGATGTAGGGTGCGCCGTGCGCACCAGTAAATTGTTTAAATAGGGGTTATAAGGAGTTTTAACACATTGAATTTATTAAAAGAAAAATGGATAAAAGCCATCAATAAAGGGCAAAACCAACCCATTGCAGTGAGTGATATCGCCAATAGCGATATCACTGATCTTGCATTTACCAGACTCGACTTTAATGGCGCAATATACCAGCTGTTAATTGGCTTATTGCAAACCGCCTATGCGCCCAAAACGATTGAAGATTGGGCTGACTTATATTACGCACCACCCAGCGCAGCCCAATTAACCAAAGCGTTTGACCAGCACGAACAAGCGTTTGATTTATTGCCAGCCAAAGGCCCTGCGTTTATGCAAGACTTTGAACTACGTGAAGGTGAAGCTAAATCAGTTGCCGCTTTGCTCATTGAAGCGCCCGGTGGCAAAACCATTAAAGACAATACCGACCATTTCACCAAGCGCGGGTTTGCCGACAAAATGTGCCCAAGTTGCGCTGCTGCTGCGCTATATTGCCTGCAATGCTCGGCGCCTAGCGGCGGGGTTGGCCATCGTACATCATTAAGAGGTGGGGGGGGGTTGACAACGTTGGTCAAACCAAAAGGTGCTTCGTCGTTATGGCAAAAACTCTGGCTTAACGTTTTACCGCAAGACGATGCTGAGCTAAAAACCGAACACCTAGAACCACAAGATACCTTCCCATGGTTGGCAGCATCGAAAACCAGCGAAAAGAAAGGCGCTGAGATATTGCCTGATCAGGTTAATAAGCTGCAAATGTACTGGGGAATGCCAAGGCGCATTCGGTTAGACCGCACCACATTAGTCGCCGGCCATTGTGACTTATGCGGTTGCGAAGGTGAGCAGCATTTTAGCCGGTTTACTACCAAAAACTATGGACCCAACTATGGCGATGGCTGGTTGCACTTTTTAACGCCTTATCGGTTCGACATTAAACAAAAAAAACCACCGTTGTCGGTAAAAGGCAAGCAAGGCGGGCTGAGCTATAAAGACTGGCTGGGCATTGCCATTGGTGACGACACAACCGAAAAACCGGCAATAGTGGTGCATCGCTTTTTAGCGCAAAAATGGTTTGAGCTAGAAGACGAAGACCGTGAATATCAACTTTGGTGCTTTGGTTACGACATGGACAACATGAAAGCCCGCTGTTGGTACGAACATAACTTGCCCTTGGTTGCCATGGAGGGCAAAAACATTAACTTGCTGACTAGCCGATTGGCCGAATACCTCGAACTGGCCAAAGAAACCGCTTCGGTCGTGAAGCAGTCGGTTAAACAAGCTTGGTTTAAACGACCAAAAGACGCCAAAGGTGATATGAGCAAAGTCGACATCGGCTTTTGGCAAGCCACCGAAACTGACTTTTTTGAGTTGGTTAAACAGGTAATAGACACCAACGACGACAGAGCGCGTTGGGTTGAATGCGATAAGGTTTGGCGCGGCAAAATGCGCCACCAGCTTGAGCACCAATTTGAACATTGGGCGCTCGACAAATTTACTGGCGACAAAGATTTGCCTCGCATAATGCAGGCCCGAAAAAGCCTGTTCAAAGTATTTTATGCACTTAAAACCTACAAAAAAATCAACGAGCGAGTTAACGCTACACAAAAGGAGAGCGCTTGATGAGTGAAAAGTACCGACATTACCCAGATGAACACACAAAAATGGGGCCTGATAATACCCACCAATTATTACGAGACTGGTTTAAATCACTTTATGACAACAAAGGTGAGCGAGCGGGGCTTAGGCGTTGTACTTCGCCCGACGAGGTTTTTATGACGGCTGGATTTCAGCGGTTAGCCAAAAACTTCACCAAATTATATGAACGCCACGACGACTATTTTGGCGTTTTAGCCTGCGCCGCAGGCGTAATAGCCCATATAAAAGAAGACATACCCGACCCCCAAAAAACTTTTGCTAAACAAATGGCCATGAACAAACAAGACAGCGACAAACCTGTAGTGAGCCAGCTGCGTTTTAATCAACTGCAAAAATCATATAGCTGGGATGAGTTTTATCGTCGTCTTATTCGTACCGTGAAACTCATTGGGGGTGAGGTGAATATCATCTCGTTAACCGATGCGATTTTTCATTGGGGTAAAGAGTTTAATGGCGAGTTTGAACAAAAACCGATGAATCGCTTGCAAGTGCGCTGGGCGGCAGATTACTACCATATTGCTAACACCAAATAAACGAATTGACGTAGGCGTGCTTTAATCTCGCCCAAAAGAACAAAAAGGAAATAAACATGAGCAAATTCATTCAATTACATATTTTAACCTCTTATCCGCCAGCCAACCTTAACCGTGATGATTTAGGCAGACCCAAAACCGCCAAAATGGGCAATGTTGACCGTTTGCGAGTGTCGTCGCAAAGCTTAAAGCGGGCGTGGCGTACATCACCATTGTTTCAATCGGCTTTAGATGGCCATATTGGCATGCGCACCAAAAAGCTGGGGCTGGGCGCTTTCAACCAATTGGTTGAGGGCGGTATTGGTGACAAAAATGCCAAAGAATGGGCGTCGAGCATTGCTGGTGCCTTTGGCAAAGTTAAAAAAGACAACCCACTAGAAATAGAGCAACTAGCCCATGTTAGTCCAGCTGAAGAACAGCTAATAAACGACCTAGTAGCAGTGTTAATAAAAGAAAACCGCAAGCCAGAAGAGAATGAATTGGCCTTGTTGAAAAAAGAAGCCCACGCCGTCGACATCGCCCTATTTGGCAGAATGTTGGCATCTTCGCCGGGTCACAATGTAGAGGCTGCTTGTCAGGTGGCTCATGCTATTTCGGTGCACCCCGTAGTGATAGAAGATGACTACTTTACGGCTGTAGATGATTTAAACGACGGCCAAGACGATGCTGGGGCTAGCCATATTGGCGAGTCGGGCTTTGCTGCTGGTTTGTTTTATCTTTACGTTTGCATCGACAAAACTTTGCTCGCCGACAACCTCGATAATAACGACGAACTAGTGCAAAAAACCCTTAAAGGCTTGATAGAAGCCACCATGAAAGTTGGCCCAACGGGCAAGCAAAACAGCTTTGCCTCAAGAGCTTATGCTACTTATGCGCTGGGCGAAGTTGGCAAGCAACAACCTCGTTCGTTATCGGTGGCTTATTTACAGCCTTTAATAAGCAACAACCAAGGGGCTGATGCCGTTAAAATATTGAACCAGCACCGTGACCAACAACAAAAAGTTTACGGTGATTGTTGCGAGCACAGTGCAGTGATCAACACCTTGCCCGACACCGAATCGTTGTCGATGGATGAATTTATAGCAACGCTTTGCGAGTAGGGGGTCGTATGCACGACTACCTGATTTTTCAATTATATGGGGCTATGGCGTCTTGGGGCGACATTGCGGTCGGCGAAGCGCGCCACACGGCTTTGTATCCGAGCAAGTCGGCATTAACTGGCCTAATTGCGGCTGCGCTAGGTATAAAACGCGATGAAGAGCAACGGCAATCGCAATTAACGCAAAGCTTGCAGTTTGGCATAAAAGTGCTCAGCAGTGGCTCGATTCTGCGCGATTACCATACCTCGCAAGTGCCACGACAAGAGCGAAAGCGCACCTTTCATACCCGTGAGCAAGAATTACAGCACGCCGCAAAACTCAACACTATTTTGTCTACCCGAGACTACCGGGCCGATGCCTATGCGCTGGTGGCTGTGTCGGTAACGCAAGACGCGCCATATTCGTTGCAGCAAATTAATGAAGCCTTAAAAGAACCCAAGTTTTTGCTGTATTTAGGGCGTAAATCTTGCCCGCTAGCGGTGCCGCTCGACTCGCAATTATTTGAGCAAACCAAAGGCTTGCAAGCTGCATTTGATTCGTATGACCGTAAGGCGTTGTGTTGTGCATATGGCGAAAAAAGCAAGGCCGATAATTGGTTGCCTACCTGCAAACCATTTTACGTATGGGAGGGCGATGCGTTTGACTTAATGCCTGAACAAAGCAAAGTGCGACACGACTTACCCATTAGCCGCAAACGTTGGCAATTTGCGCAGCGCCAAGAGCACATAAGCTATGGAGGAGGCGAATAATGTATTTTTCAAGAGTAACCGTAGCGCCCCAATTTTTGTCACGCAAAGAATTACTAAACTTGTTTGCGGGCAACAATTACACCGAACATCAATTGTTATGGCGCTTGTTTGACGACGACAAACGCCAATATTTGTTCCGTCGTGAATTAGGTGTAGAGCAACCTTTTGCCGCAGTGGGCCAAAACAATACTTTGCCTGTTTATTACGTGGTGTCGAAGCATGCACCTGTAGCGTGCCAAGGGCTAGAAGTGATATCAAAACCTTATAAGCCCCAATTGTTGGCTGGTAGTACTTTTGGTTTTACCCTGCGGGCTAATCCCATTGTTGCCAAAAAGGTCGACGGCAAAAAGAACAGCGTACATCATGATGTGTTGATGAACGCCAAACAAGCTGCTAAAAAGCAGCAGTTATCGTCTGACGACAGCGTAACTTTTATCGACGATGCGGGTAAAAATTGGTTGTTGGGGCGGGCACAAAACCTTGGGTTTGAAATAAGCGACAGTGAGTTGATTTGTGATGGTTACCAGCAGCATCGGTTTTACAAAGGCAAAAAAAACCAACCCATTAGCCTAAGTACAGTCGATTATAGCGGCTTGTTGACCATTACCGACCCCATTATTTTCGAACAAACCCTGTTCAACGGCATTGGTAGAGCAAAAGCTTTTGGTTGCGGCTTAATGATGATTCGACGGGTGTGAAGCGATGACATTTATACCGTTAAAGCCTATTCCGATTAAAGACCGTATGTCGATGACCTTTGTGGGGCGTGGTCAAATAGACGTGCGAGATGGTGCTTTTGTGTTGGTTGACGAAGTGAATGGCGAACGGCGGCATATTCCGGTGGGGTCGGTGGTTTGTATATTGCTAGAACCGGGCGCTCGGGTTAGCCATGCCGCAGTTAAACTTGCCGCTACAACGGGCACTTTACTGATTTGGGTAGGGGAGTCGGGCGTTAGATTATATTCGGTGGGTCAGCCCGGTGGTGCGCGGGCTGACAAGCTGTTGTATCAAGCCAAATTGGCGCTCGACGAAGATTTGAGGCTTAAAGTGGTGCGCAAAATGTTCGAATTACGTTTTGGTGAGCCCGCACCAGAACGTCGTAGTGTCGACCAATTGCGCGGCATTGAAGGTGCTCGCGTTCGTAAAACTTACGAGTTGTTGGCCAGACAATACAAAGTCAGCTGGAAAGGCCGTAAATACGACCCCAAAGATTGGGAGAAAGGCGA
This sequence comes from uncultured Alteromonadaceae bacterium, assembly GCA_938085045.1. Taxonomy (GTDB): domain Bacteria; phylum Pseudomonadota; class Gammaproteobacteria; order Enterobacterales; family Alteromonadaceae; genus JABSOG01. Next base: position 974 of record CALKGI010000178.1, on the reverse strand, counting down.
TGTTGTTAACCAATGCATCAGTGCCGCTACCTCGTGTTTGTATGGCGTGACCGAAGCGGCGATATTGGCTGCTGGTTATGCGCCTGCCATAGGTTACTTGCATACGGGTAAGCCGTTATCGTTTGTTTATGACATGGCCGACATCGTTAAATTTGACACTGTGGTGCCTGTAGCCTTTCAAGTTGCCGCGAGCCGACCCGCCAAACCCGATAAAGCCGTGCGCATAGCCTGTCGTGATGCCTTTCGAAAATCAAAACTGTTGCAGAGACTCATACCATTAATAGAAGAAGTTTTGGCCGCAGCCGACATTGAACCACCAAAACCACCAGCCGATTCACAGCCACCAGCAATACCCGAGCCAGAATCGATTGGTGACAGCGGCCATAGGAGCGGTTAAAAATGGCGATGCTCACGGTTATAACCGAAAATGTTCCACCCCGATTGCGTGGCAGATTAGCGATATGGCTGCTAGAGGTAAGGGCAGGGGTTTACATTGGCGATACGTCTAAAAAAGTGCGTGAAATGATTTGGTACCAAGTAACCGAACTGGCAGACGAGGGTAACGTAGTGATGGCATGGGCGACGAATAGTGAGTCGGGGTTTGAGTTTCAAACCCACGGCGAAAACCGCCGTAAACCCGTAGATTGTGACGGCCAGCGGCTAGTGACGTTTTTCCCACTTGAAAATGCGGCTGCGGAGTAAGGATTGTTTTGAATACTGCTTATAGCAACCTTAATAAGATGGCCTGCTTATCTTTTAATACATCAAATTTATGATTTGTCCCTTATATTTTTGGTGGATTGTAATTGTCAAAATGCTTAGAAATAACTTTTTGTGTTAAATCAATAAGTTAGCGTTCTTTAACAGTTTGTAATGTACCCAGTATATTTGGTGAGTTTTAATGGGTCTTTTTTTTCCTTATAAATCAGTAGTATACTGTTAGAGTGTTCCCCACGCCCGTGGGGATGAACCGC
>CALKGI010000177.1 GCA_938085045.1 uncultured Alteromonadaceae bacterium | reverse complement strand
CCGATGTGTCGGACCAATTGGGAAAATAAGCAGTAGCAAGGCATTAATCGCCGCCACTAGTCACTCTAATGGCAAGATTAATAACGAAGCTAATGCTTATTTTAGCCAGCAAAATGACCAGTTAATTAATGGATTTGGTATGAAGCCTCGCCTACCGTCAGGTAATCGTAAATGTAGCGTTATCAACCACTATTAAAGCGCTTCTTTGGCAACCTGCTCAACTTTAGGCCATTGCGAATTGGCTTCTTTAAGGTGCTTAGGCACATCTTTTTTCCATGCTTTGTATACATCTTTGTTTTTATTGACAAACAATTTGCCGTTAACAATTTCAAAGGCTTTACCATCAATTTCAAACTTCTTGCCAAACGTTAATCCGTAAGCGCAAAAGCCCCCATAGGCTGGCGCATATTTATCGGGGTTTTGTTTAAAGGCATCTCTATTGTCGGCAGAACTAAAACGATAAATGGCATCATTATGAATCGCCGTGAAACCAGCAACCCCCAATACAGGCTTTCCTTGAGTAAAATAGGCAACGGCATCGTGGCCCGCTAATATAACTTCGTTACTGTCGGTTTCTGTATCAACTCCAGCGTACGAAAGGCTAGATAATACCAATGCACCAGCGCCAACAAGGTTTTTAAATACAGTGTTTATATTCATGCTATTTACTCTTTAAGTGATGAAGAATTCGAGGTCAATATTAAAGAGCAGCGTGAAAACAAGATATGTCTCAAACACGCCAATTTATGTCTGAGCGTATTGTTAGTTGCAGTGATATAAATAGATGAAATAGATTTAGACTAGCTTCTGTATAGGTTTCTTTTGAATTTATGAGCCGAAAAAGACGTTAAAATGCCAGTAGCAGAACAGGTTAACTTTCCGGAGTTATTTGAACAAGATACATCAATGTTTGCCTGTTCGTTAAAGGCATCCGTGAACGCTTGCTCAACATAATTAACAATGTCGGTATTTAATTTCCCTTTAAACCCTATGTGGCAATTTATGTTTGCGCCTTTTTTACAGTTAAAGGCTTTTTGGTATTTTGCTGGAAAATAGTAGTGCTTAGATTTTACAAGATCATCAAACGCTTCATGCTCAATGGGGGTAACCTCTATACGAGTGTTGCTGTATTTTTTTTTTTCGCATCGAAGCGCAAGCCCAGTCACTTTTTCCATGAATATCAGTGCTGCTTCGTTGACGATAATGCGTTGCGCTAGTGTCAAACTGTTACCCGATGATTGGCCCCAGTCAATATATAATCCAGTCTCGTTTCGTTGACCTTCAAACTCTTTGTAGTCGTCGAGGTGTTTTAATACGGTTGCTAACGACACAACCTCGGCAATTTCGCCGTTTGGTACAATTAGTCGAAAATCCATTTGCAGTAAGCTTGTTTGGCGCGAATCGCCAAAGCCAATGCCAAAGAACTTTAGAAATAACCCACCACCGAGCTCATCACCCCCTAACCCTCTGTCGAAACCAGAAACTTGTCCGGCAACAAAATATTGCCAATTCTCGTTGCCACCAAAGGCATGGTCGACAATTTTAATTTCACTGCCCGATACCATTTTAAATAGCGTGGTTAAAAACATCCCCCTTAAGCCGTTGGGTAAAAGCGGGTTGCCTGAGGCGTTTTGTATCTCATCAATCAATATTTTTTTGGCACCTCCTTGATAATGACTGATTATGTTTTGATTAGCGCACTTTTGGTGGGTATCAATTGTGTCGAGTAAATATAAAGGTGACTTAGGGATGAAATCTGCAAATTCATTTGCCCCAACAAAAGATGAATACAAGTTAATAATAAACAAAAGAGAGACTAAATTACTTGTTTTCATCTTGTTACCTCCCGCACAGAACAATGATGTCATCGGCGACTACAGAAACCTCTGTTTTTCGAGATTTTTTATTATGTTGTGCCAATGCAATGTCGACCTGACAACCATTACGACTATTGGTGCCTTGTTTAATCAGCATTTGTTTTTTAAGCGAACCAATTTGCGCTTTGTTCTTGGCTTTGAGTAAAGCCGTTTTAGCTTTTATTCGGCTATTGCCATTTTTTTGTTGAGCAATACAAACATGAGATTGAATTAGCAAACAAGCAGTTACAACAAAGGGAATAATCTTCATGGCAAGCTCCTAAAATCAAACAAAAGTTATTGCACTGCGTGCTTTAAAAGCACGCATAGCAGCCATGTTGTCACTATTTTCCATCGCCCCTGATAGAACCAATATTGACAGTAACCGCGTTTTTATTGCCAAACGCATTGGTAATGACATCGCCTTTTATATTGACGTTAATCGTTGCCTTACCGCCAAGCTTTGAATTTGAGATAGATGCAATATTGGTTTTAATTTTGTTTTTGTTGCCGTATGCCGAAGTGACCACATTGCCTTTAATTTTGCTGGTGATCTTAACATTGCCCTTTATTTTTACATTTGAGCCTGCTACCTCGTTTGCAGCTGATGCGCCCATTGAAAGTGACATAAACAAGATAGAAGCGGTGATTTTGGCTAGTGAATTTTTCATTAGTGTATCCTTTAGGGTTATGAGTATTGTTCAAGTTGGTTTTTGCACAGACGATACCAATAACGTTAAACAGCTGTTTTAATTGAATTTAATTATTTTCGGACAATTTTTAAAGAAGAATTAACGTGAGAATCTTAATAATTAGTTAATTTTGCCTCGCAATATGCAAGACCTGCAAAAATGTTACAAAGCAAATATTACCGGGGCTTAGAAAATCCCAATATTTAAGTTAAAAAACGGTTTAATAAAAAAATTTCGTCCATAGTGTCCAAAACATTCAGGCTTAAACGTTATTATTAATGTCAACACACTAACTTGTTGGCAAAACACTAATTATGACGGAGAAAAAAATGACAGATAAAACATATATGTGCATATTACGTAGCGGTACTGGTGGCTGTGAGAAGCCTTCGCCATCAGAAATGGAATTACAATACGCCAAGTATCAAGCGTGGCAGCAAAAGTTTACCAATAATATTTTAGACATGGGCAATAAACTCGGTGCAGCTGGCAGCGTTGTACGACACGACAGTGTTAATGACGGGCCTTTTATTGAACTTAAAGAGATTATTGGTGGTTATATGATGCTAACGGCAGCAACGCTAGACGAAGCAATTGCAGTTATACAAGCAAGCCCAATGGTCGCAAACGAAGGCACCAGCATCGAGATCAGAGAAGTTTGCACTCGTTGAACCAACAAGCAAAAGTAGAACATTTATTTCGCCACGAGTACGGTAAAATTGTGGCGTTATTGTTGCGACGACTAGGTTTACAACACTTAGATGCGATTGAAGACGCAGTGCAATGGTCAATGGCTCAGGCGTTGGAGGTATGGTGCCGAGAATCCACGCCACACTCGCCTTCAGCTTGGCTTTATCAAGTTGCACACAATCACCTACATTCACAACTTAGGGCTACGCAACGACAAAATGTTTTACTAACCGAGCATTTGTATACAGCGCAAGACGAAACTTTTGAACATGAAGAGGCGTCTTTTGCTGGCGAAATGAGTGACGCCATGTTGCGAATGCTGTTTATCGCCTGCAACGATGCAATGCCGGTAGAGTCGCAGTTGGTTTTTACCCTAAAAAGCCTGTGTGGTTTTAGCATAAAAGAAATAGCACTTAGGTTATTTATCTCGCAGGCCAATGTGTACAAGCGCTTTGGTCGCGCAAAACAACAACTGAAAAATCAAACGCTTGAGCTTGATATGTTAACGGATGACGAAATGCTCTGCCGAATGCCTTCGGTACATCGAGTGTTATACCTGCTCTTTACCGAAGGATATTTGTCTTCACATACCGACAATGCCATTCGCCAAGACTTATGTGAAGAAGCCATTCGCTTAACAAAATCATTGGCCAACAGTCGTTTTGGCAATGTACCCAATAGCTATGCGTTATTGGCACTCATGTATTTTCATCTGGCCAGAATCAATACCCGACAAGACGAATTAGGCGCTTTATTGTTATTAGAGCAACAAGACCGCAGCCTATGGAACAAACAGCACATTACGGTAGCAATGGCGTATTTGGCACAATCTGCCGATGGTCATACTATTTCACGCTACCACGTAGAAGCAGGTATTGCCGCCGAGCATTGTTTATCACCTTCTTTCGAACAAACCCCATGGCAAAAAGTCGTGTCCTCATATGAGTTATTGCACAGTATTGCGCCTTCGCCGTTACATTATTTAAATCACGCCATAGCGGTTGCACAGTGGAAAAACCCTGAGGCTGGTTTGGCTGTATTGAAGTCTATCGATGGGCCTGACTGGCTTTATCGTTCTTTTCATTGGTATGCGGTGCAGTCTGATTTGCTCTTTCGTAGCGGCGATACCGTTAACGGGCGAGAATATGCAACTTTGGCGATAGAGGCAGCCCCTACCGACAGTATTAAACAATTATTACATAAGCGGTTGATAGGTAGATGATTTTTCTATTGCTTTGAACTGTGATGATGCTTGCCTCTCATTGCTATGGTGCATTTACCCATGTCTATTTTATAAATCAAAGAAAAACAGGATCATTCAATGGACGAAATTAAATTTGTTCACCTTGGTGAAATAGAAGAAACGAAAATTATTGAACTGATGAACAACGAATTAGTTGGTAAGCAATTGCCATTACTTGCTAATGGTTTTTCGGCGCAGAACTGCCGAGATTTTTTGAAAGCCAAAAAACAACTTTGGGACGATAACGGATATGGCCCATGGGCCTTTCTCATCAACAACGAATTCGCAGGCTGGGGCGGTTTGCAAGCTGAGCAAGGCGATGCCGATTTTGCCCTCGTGCTACACCCTAAGTTTTGGGGATGGGGGCGCAAAATCTTCAATAAAATAAAAGCGCAGGCATTTAACCAAATGAACCTGACCTCAATAACGATTCTACTCCCGCCAAGCCGGCCAAATTCAAAAGCAGTGACGCGTTTGGGGTTCATTGAAGAGGGACGAGCGACTGTTGATGGCGAAGTTTTTTTGAGGTTTAGGCTGAGCAAACCATAACAATCAAAAGCCAGTTTCTGTTTTAACGCTTGATGTAGCAGGGGTTAGTAACAAATCAAAAAGCCCAATGGCAACATAATCACCATTGGGTTTATTGTTCAATTTCAATTAATTAACACGACGATAATAGAACCCCAGAGCATCTAGCTCATTGCCCGCATGTCCGTGCATCGCAAAAACCTCGTATCCATTGGGTGCATTGAAATTTTTACATGAACCTTCACGTCTACCACCTTCCAAAGCCTTATTTTTATTGGTGGTCAATCTCACATAGAATATTCGATTCGAACCATTGTAACTTTTGGAGCAAACTACGGCTAATTTGATATATTCATTGGGGTCATTCAAATCGAGTGAACGGTCAAAGCCATTGCCACCGTGTGATACTTTATGCCCGTCATCGTATTCAAAACCAATTTTATCTACGCGATTACCCGCACTCATCCTTACCTTTGTGACCTTACGTTTGTTGCGGTATAAATCTAATTTCAACAAATCGAAGTCATCAAAAGAAGCACCGCGATTACCGCCAATCGAGCTGAATTTTTTCCAGTATCGACCATAGTATTCAGCCCACGTCGGATTAGATATCCATTGGCCTTCCATTAGAGTGTCAGAGTAGTTAACCCAAACATTAGTGCCTGCGCCTTTTGTGTTTCTGATTTTTGCATTTAACGCATCAAGCTCTCTAAGATTAACAGGCACTCGAAAAACACCGCCCTCAGCTTTACATGTCTCAAATCCGCTATACCAATGTTTACTTGCATTAGTGACAATCCACTCGTTAGAGGCCGTGTAACAAGCAAAAGGTTTGTATTCTTCACAGTTTCGGTCGTTCATTTTGCCGCTGGAGTTTATTAAGGCACAATCTTCTTCACCTTGATAATCATTAGGTTCTTTTAATGCCCAACTCCACACCATGTTTTCAGCCTGAACCGGTCCAAAATTCCCCCACCCCCACGTATCACCGCCATCGAAGCCATACATTTCAAGAATATTTGCGCCTGACCTCATCCACTTAGCAACATTGTTGGGTTTCATTTTAGCTTCTCCTGAATCGCCCAGTATGCCCAAAAGTGTCTTCGCATCTTTTACGCGGCTCATTACTGTGTTGTGTTTTGTCGCGTCCCAGCCATCAAGTTTGTCAGTGGTGTTGGCGTTTTGGAGGTTATCGTCACCATAAAATGCAAGGTCATTAAAACCCCCATCACTGATGCAGCTATGGGTATTAAAAATAATCACGTTTTTGCCGGCATCTAACACTTGTTTTTTGGTCATTGTCGAAACAGGCAATGCAGTACAACCCGTGTTGCCGTCAAGGTCGCCGTGGCTATTGGTTGCATCTGGGCGATACACATAACTGCCCATGCTGTTCAAAATCTTTTTTTCAACTTTGTTGATGTTACGTCTTGCATGGTCGCTCATTTCCAACTTCAAAAGCACCACTTGACTGCTATTACCATCTTTATTCAACCATTGTTTGATATCGTCCAGCGCATAAGAGAGTTTTCTTCTACCCGTGATATGGTCGCCACAATAGTTATTTTTATTGTTGTGACAAAGATACAATTCTTCCTTAGCATTCACTTTACCATTCCAAAACAAATGGACATCAAATACCAATTCACGAACGCCCTTGTCTAACTGACCTTCAAGTGAATAGGCTTGATTATAATCAACCGCACTATCGTCTTGTGGATTAGCAAAAGAATTATGAGTGCCAACCCAAGTTGAGTTTGCCAAAGGCGCTTCTAAATCGAGGCTTGATTGCAGCTTCAATGCGCGATGACCCCATTGCTGAGTATTTTCTGCCAGTACCGAACTGGTCAATCCGAGCAACATAACGCCTGTCAGTGCTTTTTTGAAATTTAAAATGTCCATTGTTGTGTCCTTTGAATCTGTTTTGTTTAAAGTTAAATGGTTTAAACGCGTTTTTTCTATCGATACTTCTAAGGACGTAAACAAATTAAAACCCCCTACTCTTTTTTATTATTCTTTTTTATTATTCTCTATTAAGAACTCAATTTATTTCTTGATAAGTCCTCCAAAACCCAGTGTTAGCAAAGGTTTGGGGCAATAATACATGGCATAAAAAAAATGAAATGATATGATCTGTCGCTCTTAAAAAAGTGCCATAAAAATAAAAAACGGATCATATGAAAGGCAATAAGCAATTAATTAAACGCAAAATCAGGTGGTCGTTGGCCATAATATCCCTTTGGTGTTGCGCCGCCATCGCTGCACCACTACAAACTCAATATCAGTTTGATTTGGCACCACAGCCTTTAATCGATGCCCTGTTAAAAGCGGCCAAACAAGCCAAACTTCAACTGCTATTGCCCCACGAAACACTTAAAGGTATATCTTCGCTCGCCATAAAAGGACGTATGCCGCTTAGCGATGCATTGACCCTGCTACTTAAAACCCACCAATTGGAATATGTGCTATTAAGCGACAACATGCTGGTTATTCGCCCCATAGCGAGCGAAGAAAAAACACAAAAGCTGGTGAAACAAAACCAGCCGAAAGTAAGAGCAACGCCGCCAAAAATCTTTAGAAAGCCAAGCACAGACAAAATTAGTGTCATTGGCTATCGCATGTCGATGGCTGAGTCGTTGCTTGAAAAACGCAACGCGAATGTCGTTTCCGATGTGATAACCCAAGAAGAAATCGGCAAGTTTCCTGACAGTAATGTGGCCGAGTCGATGCAACGCCTAAGCGGTGTTACCCTCGATAGAGGCGAATACATCAGTATTCGAGGCGCCGACCCGCACTTGAGCCGAGTACAAATTAATGGTCGTACAGTCACAACCACCACCGCTTCTAACCGCGATGTGAGCTTTCCAATATTTGGCTCTGAGCTATTTCAAACCATCAAAGTAATTAAAAGCACCTCTGCCGATATGGATGAGGGAGGTATTGCTGGCACTGTTTCACTCGAAACCCCCAAACCGTTAAGCATAGGCAAATTCGCTTTTGGGATTGAAGCCGGTGTTAATCGCGCATCAACCACCGCACAAAATGAGACTGAACATTCGCTTTATTTAAATCAACTACTGCTAGATGACACCCTGGGCGTTTACATGTCGTTTTCGCAGCAAGATTCAAAGTCTACCGAGCAATTCAGTGAAGTTAAAGCATGGCAAACCATTGATGTACTAACCCCCTCAAACAATACAACACTAGATATCATTGGCGGCTTAAAACAACAGCTAACATCTAACGAGCAGCAGCGCGACAACCATTTTATTGCTGTGCAGTGGCAGGCAACTGACGGCATTCAATTTTATGGCGATTATTTTTTGTCAAAAAGAACACCCGAGTCGACCAGAGATATTTTTGAAACCCAAGAATCGAACACCAAACTTTTACCAATAGGTGAACTGACCCACGACCAAGGCATAGTTAACAGTGCCCATTACGCCGATATGAGAGTGCTGCAAACCACGCGCATTGACACCACCGAGTATTATCAAGAAGGCGCCAGCTTAAAGTCACATTGGTTGTTTGAACAATGGCAATTCAACACAGCGGCGTTTTATTCTAAAAGCGGGCGCGACCAAAATATGGAATTGGCAAGGGTTGAATCAAACACAAACCTTAGCTATCAATTAAATGCTCAAGGCCAACCGCCTTTATTTACAGACGTTACGCCGCCCCAGTGGATATTTAATAAAGCGCAACATCAACTCACCTCTACCAGCGATAAAGAATATGCACTGGCAATAGATGCCGACCAACAGCTAGACAACGAACTGTTCAGTCGTTTGGCATTTGGTGTAAAACACAAGCACCGAAAAAAAACCAGGCAAAGACAAGACAAAGAATTTAAACACGATATTGCACTAGATAACTATATCCAACCGTTCCCACAAGACACCTTTACTCAAAGCAGCAACCCCGGTGCACTAACCCAGTGGCAATCATTAAATACCCACGCTGTTGTTCAAGATGAGCTTTCGGATATTGCCTTTGAAGAAGACCTAACCAAATATCGCCATTTGCAAGAACGCACCACAGCCGCTTTCATCATGGCCGACATTGATACCCAGATATTTGATAACACACTAAGAGGCAATGTAGGCGCGCGATGGGTGACTTATAATGCCAATTCAAAAGATTATTTAGACGAAGTCTCGATAACTGGACACCAGTCAACTTCGCCCGTACAAATTAGCCATAAATTTTCACAGTTATTGCCTAGTATCAATCTGGCATTTGGCTTAGACGATAATAACTTATTGCGACTTTCGGCGGGCAAAGTGCTGTCGTATTCGAATTTTGGATTATTGTTACCCGACACCTTATTAGATATAAAAAGAAAACGCATAGAAAAAGGCAATGCCAATTTACAACCCAATAGCGGATGGCAATTTGATGTCGCTGCAGAGCATTATTTTTTGGATGAAGGGTTATTTGGCATCAGCCTTTTTTACAAAAACATTGACGTTTACAACGAAAGAGTGACCACAACCCAAACATTAGACTTTGGCACGGGGCCAAGAGATTTTGAAGTGAAACAACCCATAAGCGGCTCAAATGCCAAATTAAAAGGGCTTGAGTTAAATGTACAAACGCCGTTTTCGTTCTTATCTGGTTTTTGGCAACACTTTGGTATTTTTGCCAATGCCACCTTTAGCCAAAGCGAGCGACAATTGAGTACGGGCGAAGTATTGAGTTTACCCGGCCAAGCCAACCTTGCCTCTAACGTTGTTTTGTATTGGGAAAAAGGTGGGTTCAGCTCGCGCGTTACCTATAATTTTAGAGACAATGCAATATCAACACGCTCTGGTGCAAATGGTGTTGATATATATGAAAGTCCGCGAGAATATTTTGATTTATCTGTACGATACCGTTTCACCAATGGCTTAAGGTTAAGCGCTGAGGTTTTGAATTTGAATAAAGAACCTTTGTATCATTACCAAAACGATGGCTTGCACCCCATTTATGCATCAATGTCTGAAAGCCGCTATTATCTGGGCTTAGGTTATACTTTTTAAAAAGCACCTTATGAATGAATTAACACAACAACAAAAATTACGTATAGAAAAACTGGTGGCAGAGCATGGCGATGATCTATTGGCTTTTTTGCGAAAAAAAATGTATCAGGCCAATCACGCCGACATTGAAGATGTTATGCAAGAGGTTTATTACCGCCTATCAAGCCGAAGCGAATTAGATTCAATCGACAATCTCAAGTCTTTTATATTCAAGACCGCCCAAAATGCCTTGATTGACCGCGCCAGAGCGGCCTCTTCACGTCAGGCAGAGCACCATGTGAGCTTTGAAGAGCAACCGGTTGAACAAGAATCGGTGAATATGGAGCGTGTTGTTGACAGTGAGCACAAGCTGGCACTGTTAAAAGAAGCGATTTTAACGTTACCTGAAAAAACCCGTTTTGTTTTTTTACTCAGTCGCTTTGAAGCACAAACCTACCCGCAAATAGCCGACAGATTAGGCTTGTCGGTTAAGTCGGTTGAGAAGCATATGAGCAAGGCACTAAAAATTTGTAAAAAAAAGGTAGGGGATTTTTACTGAACGACGTCTTTATAAAGGTCTAGGTGAAAAAGATAAAATTATGAATGAACAATCAAAAAATAGTGCACAAACATCAATCGACGAACAAGCAGCCGATTGGTACGCCAATATGCAATCAACAGATGCCGATAAAGCTGGGTTTGCAAAATGGCGCCTTGCAGACGCTGCGCACGCTAAAGCTTATGATGCGTTAGGCAAAATGTGGTCGGCGTCTGAGGGATTGGCGAACGATTCAGATATTCTTGCGCAGCTAGGCAATATTCCCAGTGCCAGCTCGGCCAAAAGCCGCACACCTTGGTACTATACAGGCGCCGCTGCTGCCGTGCTTATCATGTCGTTTTTGGGCTTATTTTTAACGAATAACCAAACGCAAACTCAAAATTACGCAACCACAATAGACCAACAACAAATCATTCTATTAGACGATGGCACCACCATAACGCTAGATGCAAACTCACAGTTGCAAGTTGCCATGAGTAATCAAAACCGCGATGTTCAATTACTTAAAGGCCGAGCAAGGTTTAACGTGGCCAAAGACCCACAACGCCCATTTGTGGTGTCAACAGACACTGGCAGTGTTCGTGCGCTAGGCACCATTTTTGATGTAAACAAAAACAAACAATTACTGCATGTAGCTTTGCTTGAAGGCCGCGTTGAAGTGGCACCAAAGCAAGCAACAGACACAATACAAAAACAGGTGATGACCGCCGGACACCAAACCACGGTGTCGAGCACACAAGGCGTAGCAAAACCAACGCCCATGAACCAAGACCAACCACAAGATTGGACCAATGGCATACTACAATTTAACGCCACGCCTTTAGATGTTGCCGTTGAAGAATTTAACCGTTATTTGAAAAAACCACTGCGTATTAGGGGTAAAAATATTGCTGATTTACAAATAACGGGGTCTTTTTCGACAAAAGAACCGCAAAAAATCATTAGCGCTCTGACCACTATTTTCCCTTTGGAAGCGGTGACATCTAACAAGTTTGTGATGCTCACTTGGGATCCCAAGCGGCACAAATAGTCAGCATAAATAACTGAGCAACTGAGCAACAGTATCAATGAAGCGGTATTACAACGCGATATCGCAACCATCAGCATTGAACAACAAACCACAGATATTCATCAAATTGCGACAGCATCAGCACAAAGTACCCAAACATTGCTGCAAACCACCGATACCCTATTTGGGCTTTCGGCAGAGCTTGGCGATACATTCGCATCATTTAAGGTATAGCTTTTATTAACCCGGCTGAGCCCCGTTACAGGTCAATCTTTACAGTAGCAAAACGAAAAATGCGCCAACAGATAAATCCATTGGCGCCATTGCAGTATCATTGTGTGATGCTGCGACAAAACGTCTCAATATAAGTGTCTACTTAGCAGAACGTGTCTGGCAACCTATCACTAGATTGGCATTTTTAGTCTCTAGGAGGATACGCGCCAGTACCTCGGGCACAACGTAATTTTTCTGTCCGATAATGGCTGCTGGTTGAGCCCCACACCTGATAGTTAACAATACCAATACCACATAGTGTTATCAGCTTTTCACCAACTTCTGTAGTCATTGAAGCGTCTGAGTAATAGACCTTAGTGATCTCTTCATCAGGCAGAGCTACTGCGGCGGCTGAGACGGCCAAACCTACAACGGCAAGAACTTTAGTTAGCGTTTTCTTTGTAAGAGTTTTCATAATAATTACCTTCATTCGTTTATGTATTTTAAGTGGTTTATTGGTGGCCATTTAACTGGCCGTTATACGATTAAGCTTTGGCTGTAAAAGCACATTTGCCTGCTGGTATGGGAATTCAGTTTAAGCAAAAATTTGATGCCGTCAAAGATCGATAAAACCACAAAAAAGTAAAATTAAAACGTTATATTTCAGATAGTTAAATTTATTTATGTACTGAGAGTGACAGTTTTTTGTAGCCTACGTGACAGTTTTTGCACGCAGAGTACAAGAACAAACTGAATAAAGGTAAGATCACAATTTTAACGAACTAATTATGCAGTATACAAAGATGATAATTGGGGAAATTACTGGTGCCCAGTGGTAAGAATACAATTACAAATAGAGGTAAACTTTTCGCAGGAGGGCACTGATTGTCTGCATATCATGCAGCCAACAACAACGGTTCATCGCCACGGGCGTGGGGAACACACCTGGTTGTTGGTTTTGACTCATATATTGCCCGGTTCATCCCCATGGGTAGGTCATTACCTGCCTTTTGGCATAATCAATCCCTTTGGTTGACACATCCGTTCAATTGTCTAAACACTGTTTAGACAATTGCTTTGCTCAGATGCTGTGTCATCAACAAGCTTGGTTACTCGATTACAGTTTTTCATTACCATTCAGCTCTCATCATTTCCTATACGGCTTTTGGCGTTTTGTAATGCTTGACGTAATCTTTGTTCCAACAGTTCTTTTGGTGGTAAATCTGTTAGGTATTCAGCTACATGAATGCCACTTTTATCCATTTCCAACAGTTCAATTTGCTCTTGTTTTTTCCCTGAACAGAGAATGATACCTATTGGTGGCAACTCATCTTTTTCTTGTTCAAATTTTGCCAACCAACGTAAATACAACTCCATTTGGCTTTTGTGGGAATGGCGGAAATGATCCAGTTTAAGATCAATCGCAACCAGCCGCTTTAATTTTCGGTTATAAAATAGCAGGTCTATATAAAAATCATCATTATCAATTTGGATTCTTTTTTGTCTAGCAACAAAGGTAAAACCGGCACCAAGTTCCAAGAGAAACTGTTCCATGTCGCGTAAAATGGCGTCCTCAAGATTCTTCTCCAAATAACGATCGTTAAGTGATAAGGGTCTTTAAGTACAAGAGCGATATCTACATCGCCTGTTTCCTTGAGTTCAGTTAAAGCATGCTCAACAACTTCGTCTGACTTTTTGGATATAACTGTGCGTTCAAACAACATTCCACCAATTTGCTTACGCAACCCCCTTACACTCCACCCTTCAAGGCTGCACATCTGCACATAAAAATCCCGTGCCAGTGGTTCGCTCAGGTAAATAAGTTGCAGAAAGTGACTCCAACTCAATTGTCTAGACACTGTAGAGACAATTGACAAATCATCAAACGATTCCACAAAACGAACACAATGCAACAATTGTTTATTGCTCCAACCTTTACCGTATTCAACCGTAAGTGCCTTGGCCAAGTTTGCAACGACCTGCTTACCATACTCAGCTCTTTCATTATGTAACACATCGTCAGCAATACGTTTACCGACCTGCCAATACAATAAAGTGAGTTCGCTATTAATCGTTGCAGCGGCACGTTGTTTGGCATTGAGAATTAACGTTTTCACGTCATTCAGTAACAATTCGTTTTCTGTGCGAGTCGCGATCATGGCTGGTGGTGCTATAACGGGTTGGGCAGGTGCTTTCTTCTTAGACATTTATATCAATCATACCAATTTGGGTTTTAATAAATCGATGAAATATATTCTCCTTACGTGCCAAATAACAGACACATCAAGCTATCAACATATTACACGACCATTGCTCTATGTCATTATTTTACTGCAAGCGAAAGCATTAACAGCCATTTTTGTTGATGTTGCCACCACATAACATAGCCAAATATCATGATAACTTGATGGATAACCATTGATTATCATAGAAAATTAACGAGTGGCAGCCTCTATAGTAGTGGCTCACACCTGAACTTTTTAGGTCTGTTAAAAAGTTAGGGGATTTGTTTAATCTTTGCTCCCCCACTGATTTTAATATTATCAAAGGACTACTGCTAGTATAGACACCCAAACCACAAATATGGGTATCGGTAAATCAACATGAAAAAAAGAATCGGACTAATAAAAATAATAGATAGCATAAGTACTAGGCCTATCGCAGTGTCTTCGATCGTATTAGTGCTTTGCTCAATATTGGTTTTTTCTCTTTCTTGGCAATATTACAATCATAGCTTTTGGGAGAATATACTTGTTGAAGCACATGGAATGTTGTTTGACCTAGCTATTTTAGGCGTTCTTGTTTTATGGCTAAACAAAAAAGGTGAGGGGAAATTGAAGTTATCACAAGAGGGGGCTAAGCGAGACGCAAAAATTCAACGATATCAAGAAGAGATTACAGATTTTGCTACTTGGCAATCGGATGAAGCCAAATTTAGAATATTAGGAAATATTAGAAGGTTGAATAAACTTGGTGTATCCGTTATTGACTTGAGAGATTGCTATTTAAGAGAGGCAAATTTGTCGGGTCTTAATTTAGCTGGCGCAGACCTAAGTAGATGTGATTTAACAAATGCTATCATTTCAAGAGTAGACGCTCAAGGTGCAGATTTCTGTTTCGCTAATTTGTATGGTGCACGTATATTAGATACTAATTTTAAAAAGGCAATATTTTTTAATTCAAAATTAAATAACTGCTTATTGCTGAGAACTAACTTAAAAGAATCTCTTCTTACTGAAACGAACTTTTCAAACGCTACTTTTATTACAGTTGATCTTGAAGGCAGCATTTCTGATAACAAAGACGTTTTAGAAGAAATGAAAATACCATTTGGAGTATTTGATAAACTCAAGCCAAAATTTGAGGGTGCAAAATTTACTGATGTAATTTGGATGAATGGAACTATAAAAGGAGGAAGTTAAAATAACACAAATTTTAAAAGGCAGGTAATGAACATCCCATGCCCACGGGCGTGGGGAACACGGCTTAAATCGGTGTCAGATAAAATACTACTACGGTTCATCCCCACGGGCGTGGGGAACACGCGAGTCATGCTTGAAAATGGCGGGGCTTCATCGGTTCATCCCCACGGGCGTGGGGAACACGTTATAGCTGTTGTTTTATCAATAAATTCACGCGGTTCATCCCCACGGGCGTGGGGAACACTATTAAGTTTTTGTTGTACCACC
>CALKGI010000176.1 GCA_938085045.1 uncultured Alteromonadaceae bacterium | reverse complement strand
AAAGATGATTGGTATGGTGACATTGATGTGAAGTTGATTGAAAACGGCAAAAAACTCGAAATGCGCTTCAGCCGAACCAAAACGTTAGTTGGTCACCTTGAACACTTTCAACATAATACTTTTATCGTACGCTGGTATGACCGTTCAACCAACGCCGATGCTTTTATTAACTTTCATTTGACCCCACAAGGCAAAATTGATCAAGCGACTATGGAAGCGGTGTCTCCGCTGACCGACTTTAGCTTTGACTTCCAAGACTTGTTGTTGCGGCCTAAACCTGCACCTGAGTCATGACATTTTGTTGTCGGGTTTTTATCAAGCAAAGACGAAACAAATTAAAATGCAAACCACAGCACAAAACCGTGCTAAGCGTAAGTAATGATTGATTTGGCGACAATCGCCGTTTTTGCGCCTACTTTTTTTCTGGTCGCAATAAGCCCGGGCATGTGCATGACACTGGCGATGACGCTGGGCATGACCATTGGCATTCGTAGAACTTTATGGATGATGTTGGGTGAATTGATTGGCGTTGCGCTGGTCGCGATTTTCGCCGTTGTCGGTGTGGCCACTATGATGCTGTCTTACCCGACTGTATTTGCGGTATTCAAGTACATTGGCGGTGCTTACTTGATGTATATCGGTATTCAAATGTGGCGTTCAAAAGGGGAGGTTGCACTGAATGACCCTGAGCAATCACCGCAGAAAAAAGATAACCTCTCAATTGCAACCCAAGGTTTTGTGACTGCTATTGCCAATCCCAAAGGGTGGGCATTCATGATTTCCTTATTACCTCCGTTTATCAATGCTTCTTTGCCTATGGCCCCGCAACTGACCTTGTTAATTGCTATTGTACTTATGTGCGAGTTTACCAGTATGATGCTCTACGCTACCGGCGGCAAACAACTGGGCCGCTTGTTACAACGTAACGATAACGTGGCCAACCTCAATAAAGTGACTGGTATACTCATGATTGCAGTGGGACTGTGGTTGGCGTTTGGTTAACCTTAATTTGTACACGTAAAACACTCCAGAATATCAATAAATAACCACTTCTTACATTTATGTCTATAATAACGTTAAGTTAAATTAAAAAAGGCCGCTATACAAAGTTAATACTGGAGCATCTGTTTGGATGCTATTCATACCAATGAGGTTAATTCGCTGATCCAATTTTGGGCAGGAAAAATAAGTAGTAGCAAGGCATTAATCGCCGTCACTAGTTACACTAATGACAAGATTAATAACGCCGCTAATATTTATTTTAACCAGCAAAATGATCAGTTAATTAATGGATTTGGTATCTATGGACAAACTACTTTATTGGACAAACCTAACCATCAGGTGTGGAGGATGTTACGGTTATGATAATATCAGCATTAAATTTTGCAACGGTGGTTGGCATTCAATTGCGCCGCAGTAGTATGCGCAACGTCGACCAAGAATTTTACTATCAATCGTTGGTTAACATGTTAAAGCCCTTTAGGGATAAGCCTGTTGATCAGGTGCCATTGATGGAGATAAACCGGCACATAAAATCACTCAACCTCGATCCCACCACCCGGGATTGTTATCTGTATGTCGCCCATTTTTTTGATGACTGGCGCAATGGGATCCGATCAAAACCCTGTGATGGTATTTATATGGAATGCCCATATTGCCAAGGCAGTGCACATTTGAAAGACTCGGCAGAAGTTTATCAGGGCCGAGATTTTGGCTTGATTTACTTGTGCGACAACTACCCCGAAGCCTGTGATGCTTATGTTGGCGTCCATCAAGGAGATTATTTGCCACTTGGGCAACTGTCTAACACTCAACTACGCAGCTTACGACGCTCAGTTCATCGTTTAATCGACCCATTATGGCGAGAAAGGGCTTATTCACGTAATGTCGTTTACGGCTTTTTAGCTGATATTATGGATTTGCCTATTTTGGAATGTCATGTGGCGATGTTTGACGATGATGCTTGTAAAAAGGTGCTGTCGATGCGGCCCAAGTTACTTGAGGAGTTTGTTAATTGATGTTGCTATCCCCCGGCGCTGTCGGGGGATAGATCACCTGCCTTACAACTTATCTTCGTAGTGATTTTTGTGACACTCCTTAGCGAATACCACTGAATGTAACACCCGACAGCTGTGCCATAGCTTTGTGCCAAGTGGCTAAATCATCTGGATTGAACTGATTGAGGTGGTTATGACCGCAGGCACGGGCCAGCACTTGCATTAACTGTACTGAGGCGGTGAAGAAGTTGGCCAATTGTTGTGCCGACTTGTCAACATTAAGCCGAGCGCGCAAATCTTTGTTTTGAGTGGCAATACCGGCTGGACAGTTGTTGGTGTTGCAGATTCTAGCCGCAACACAACCGATGGATTGCATCGCACTGTTTGAAATGGCAATGCCATCAGCGCCCAAGGCCATAGCTTTGACAAAATCGGTAGGCACGCGTAAGCCGCCGGTAATAATTAGATTGACTTTACCGCTGACGCCTTGCTTGTCCATAAAGCGTCTGGCTCGGGCTAATGCGGGAATGGTTGGCACACTGATGTGATCACGAAATAATGCAGGTGCTGCACCGGTGCCACCGCCTCTGCCATCCAAAATAATGTAATCGGCACCTGCTCTGAGGGCAAATTCGATATCTCTTTCGATGTGGTTAGCACTTAACTTAAATCCAACAGGAACACCGCCTGTGACCTCACGCACCCGATCGGCAAACATCTGATAATCGCGTACGGTGCTCAAGTCGGCAAAGGTCGGTGGCGAAACCGCAGGTTGGCCTTCGGGCAAACCACGGGTTTTAGCTATTTTTCCCACATTTTTAACGCCTGGTAAATGACCGCCAGTGCCAGTTTTGGCACCTTGACCGCCTTTGAAGTGGAATGCTTGAACCTGTTGGAGTAGTTTTTCGTGATAGCCAAACTTGGCGCTAGCCAGCTCGTAGAAATAGCGTGAGTTGGCCGCTTGCTCTTCAGCTAACATTCCACCTTCACCAGAACAAATCCCTGTGCCTGCCATTTCGGCCCCTTTAGCCATAGCGGTTTTGGCTTCTTCCGATAGCGCACCAAAGCTCATATCTGACACAAACAGTGGAATATCAAGCTCAAGTGGCTTTTTAGCATTAGGACCTATAACCAGATTGGTGCCAACATTAACATCTTCCATCAAAGGCTCGTGTTCAAGTTGGGCGACCATCACTTGAATATCATCCCAATGGGGCAATTCATTACGGGGCACACCCATCGAGACCATTGGGCCGTGGTGGCCCATTTTGCTGAGTCCATCGCGCGCTAATTGATGAATAAAGGCGACTGTCGGTTCTTCAGGGGTGGGTTCAACTGTGGGAATTTTGGATGCGTCAGTGGCAAGTCCGGGGCCTGCTTTGCCGACCATATCAGCGCTAAATTTTTTGTGAGAGCCATCGCAAAAGGGTAAGTTAGCCGAGTGTTTGCACTGGCATAACCAAGATTCACCATCACTGTCGGCAGTAAATGCTTGGGGTTTAAAACCGCTGCCTTTATGTGAACCGTCACAAAATGGTTGGTTTTTAGATTGGCCACAACTGCAAAAATAATACTCTTTGCCTTTTTCTAGCGTGACGCCGATAGGTTTGTTGTTGGCTATTACTGGATTGCCCATGTTGATGACCCTGTTATTAATGTGATTAGAATAATCTTAGATTAAATAACCCGCAACGGCTGAATAAATCGTATAATTTGGCGACTAATGCATTGATACCTCGAGAACAAATGAAACTTATGCTTAATCGTAATTGGTCTTTTTTATTGTTGTTTTGTTGCTTTTACAGTTTTGCTCTAGCGGCTGCACCGAGTAATGTAACCACATCTGACATTGTCGCTACGCCCAAAAAAAGTGTCTCGCCGCTGTTTTGGCAGTTGGATTATCAAGGCACTAAGGCTTTTGCTTTTGGCTCCATTCATTTGGGAGAGCCCGACATGTATCCGCTGCCTGCTCATGTGATGGAGGGGTTTAAGGCCAGTGATACTTTGGCGGTTGAGGTTAATCTTGACGAAATTAAACAATCAGATATGACAGCTTTGACTTTACGTCATGGCATCGATAAAAAACGACCATTAAGCAGTTGGCTGTCGAGTGAGACACAAAAGCAATATCGCCAATATTGCCAAAAAACTGGGTTGCCTTGTGAACGATTTGCCCGTTTTAAACCTTGGTTGGTCAGCGTTACTATTATGTCGGTAAACTTTCAAAAGTCGGGTTTTGACGCAGAACTTGGCATCGACAAATATTTTATTGCTCAGGCGAAAGGAAAAAAGCCGATTATTTCGCTTGAAACAGCAGAGCAACAACTGGGGTTGCTGGCCAACCTGTCAGATGATATTCAGCAAGAGTTACTAGTGCAAAGCATGGAGACCGAAAATAGCAGCATAAAAGAAATGTTAAACAGCTGGTATCAAGGTGATGAAAGTCACTTGATTGAATTATTTGGAAAAATTCATGATAAAGGACTCGAAAAGGTGTTTCATGAGCAGATTTTGGTCAAGCGAAATGTCGACATGGTTGATAAGTTAATGGTGCTGCTCAAGGCCAAAAAACAGGTGTTTTTAGTGGTTGGTACCGCGCATTTAGTTGGACCAGACAACATGCTTGATTTGCTGCGTAAGGAAGGGGTAAAGGTGACCAAACGCGCCGCACCAAAAGGTTAGTCGTTTTAGCCCACTAGGGCTGATAAACCACACCATCCAAATAACAACGAATTGCAGAATCGCTCGCATCAAAGTGAGGTTGGGGCAAGTCATTGGGGTCAACCCAAATCCAGCCTTCGCATTTATCTGGTTCTTTTAGCTCAGGCTCACCTTCAAAATCCTTCACCACTAAAATCACCGATACCGAGTGGTAACCCTCCTCTTTATACGTATCTAGATTATTGGTGACACAAATGACTTCGGGATTACAAATTTTAAGCCCGGTTTCTTCTTCTATTTCTCGAATAGCAGCCACTTCAAATGACTCGCTTAGCTCTAAATGTCCGCCGGGAATAGAATAATAAGGCGCATGGCTGCCCTTGCGCTTGCCAATCAATATTTGTTTTTGTGGGTTTTCAATGATAATTCCGATGCCGACAGCGGGTCTTTGCATGTCTTTTAGTTCCAAATCCTCAAGATTGCTATAGTATAGAATGACCACTCACAACAACAAACAGTTAAAAGAAAAGTGATGAAAAAACCCTACATAACTCTTATTCTACACAGCGTGCTACTCAGTTTCTGGTTGGCTTTGCCCGCTAACGCCCATCAGGATAAAAATACCATGCTCGAATGTCATGTCGAAGTGCCTGCCACGGCTAATGCTGGCGACAAAATCCCACTGAAATTTAAATTAACCAATAGCAGCAAGCAAAATTTGATGGTGCTCAAATGGAATACGCCGCTTGAAGGTTGGTTTGGCAGTTCGTTTAAAGTGACCAACGATGAAAAGTGGGTGAACTACATGGGTGCCATGGTTAAACGGTTTCGGCCAAGCGAAAGCGATTACGCCGAACTGGCACCGGGAAAATCAATAGAACAAACCGTTAATCTAGCTGAAGGCTACGACATGAAAACACCAGGTAATTACAAGCTAGTGTTTAAAGGTCGTTTACAAGATGTACAAACCATTGGCAAAGGTCAATCACTGTCAAAAGATCGTAAATTACAGCAACTCAGCTGTAAGGAATTGAGTATTACGATTAAATAACCCGTAAAGATTAGTTTACACAAGGGCTGAGTGGTGACTTTTCATTCAGCTCTTTTCATCACAATGGGCAATGCGTATGATTGGCTCATCAGATAAGAAATCCAGAGAACTATTATGATCGATATCAAGCAGATTCATCACGTGGCTTACCGTTGCAACGATGCAAAAGAAACCGTTGAATTCTATCAAGACAAACTCAACATGGACTTTTTAGTGGCGATTGCCGAAGACAAAGTGCCTTCGACTCAAGAGCCTGACCCATATATGCATCTGTTCTTAGACGCAGGACAAGGCAATATATTGGCTTTTTTCGAATTGCCTAATTCACCAAAAATGGGTCGTGACGTAAACACACCAGAGTGGGTTCAGCATATCGCTTTCAGAATTGAAGACGAAGCTGCATTGATGAGTGCTAAAGAAGAATTAGAAGCAAAAGGTGTTGACGTGCTCGGTCCAACGAATCACGGCATCATCAAATCAATTTATTTCTTCGATCCGAACGGTCACCGTCTTGAGTTGACCTGTGTTGTGGGCACACCACCACAAATGGATGAATTGAAGCGCGTTGCGCCATTGATGGTTGAAGAATGGTCTAAGACCAAGAAAGCCCCTAAACATGCGGCTTGGTTGCACGAGGGTTAATCGCTAAAAAGCCAGTTAAATAAAACAAAAAAGGATGCCATTGGCATCCTTTTTTATTTCGCTACAACAACATTGCAGGCCGCGATTCTATCCGCCTTTTTGACGACGCATTGCTTCAAAGAACTCATTATTGGTCTTGGTCATGGCCAGACGGTCAATAATAAACTCAATTGCTTCAATTTCGTTCATCGCATGAGTGATCTTGCGTAAGATCCACATTTTCTGTAACTCATCAGGTTTGGTCAACAATTCTTCACGTCGAGTACCCGAGCGGTTGAAGTCGATGGCTGGGAAAACACGTTTTTCTGAAATTTTACGGTTCAGGTGTAATTCCATATTACCCGTGCCTTTAAACTCTTCGTAGATAACTTCGTCCATCTTCGAGCCAGTTTCAACCAATGCCGTGGCGATGATGGTTAAGCTACCACCTTCTTCGACGTTACGGGCTGCACCAAAAAAGCGCTTAGGTTTGTGCAAGGCGTTGGCGTCAACACCACCTGTCAGTACTTTACCTGACGATGGGATAACTGTGTTGTAGGCACGGGCCAGACGAGTGATGGAGTCAAGTAAGATAACCACGTCTTTTTTGTGTTCTACCAAGCGCTTGGCTTTTTCAATGACCATTTCGGCTACTTGTACGTGACGGCTGGCAGGTTCATCAAAGGTAGAAGCAACCACTTCACCTTTAACCATGCGTTGCATCTCTGTTACTTCCTCAGGACGTTCGTCTATTAGCAATACCATCAACAGACAATCAGGGTGATTGGCAGCAATAGAGGTTGCTATGTTTTGCATTAGAATGGTTTTACCAGCTTTTGGTGGAGCAACAATCAAACCACGTTGGCCTTTACCAATAGGTGCTGCTAAGTCCATTACGCGGGCAGTGATATCTTCACTAGAGCCGTTGCCTCTTTCAAGTACCATTCTGGAGTTAGCATGTAATGGGGTTAAGTTTTCAAACAAAATCTTGTTACGGGCATTTTCAGGACGGTCAAAGTTGACTTCGCTGACTTTGAGCAATGCAAAATAACGCTCAGAATCTTTTGGCGGACGGATTATACCGTTGATGGTGTCGCCAGTTCGCATATTAAAGCGGCGGATTTGACTGGGAGAAACATAAATATCATCAGGACCCGCTAAATAAGAAGCGTCAGATGAACGTAAAAAACCGAAGCCGTCCTGCAAAATTTCTAGAACACCACCACCGTGGATATCTTCTCCACTTTTGGCGTGTTTTTTAAGTATGGCGAATATAATGTCTTGTTTTCTAAGGCGGGCGACGTTTTCCAATCCCATTGATTCAGCCAGCTTTACAAGCTCGCCGATGGATTGTTGTTTGAGTTCTTCTAGATGCATAGCGGTGGGTTCTTTATGTTTAACTAAATTTAAGTTGGGTGAAAGGGTGGTTAGAAAGACTAGGATCTTGGGATCCATTCGGCCAATGGATAGCCGACGTTGAACTATACGTTAGCAGCAATTTAGATTTGCGTCCAGCCTAGAATGAAAAAAGGCGCTATTAAGCGCCTTGTTTTGATATTTATTACAAATTGTCGTTCAAGAAATCGACTAATTGAGTTCTAGAGAGCGCGCCGACTTTAGTTGCAGCAACTGCGCCGTCTTTAAATAACAACAATGTAGGGATGCCACGAACACCATATTTGCCCGGGGTGGCAGAGTTTTCATCAATGTTCATTTTACCGATGAGCAAACGCCCTTCATAGGAATCATCTTCCGCTACTGCTTCTAATATTGGACCAATCATTTTACAAGGGCCACACCAAGGGGCCCAAAAATCGACTAAAACCGGGGTGCCGGATTGTAAAACATCTGCCTCAAAAGCATCGTCAGATAGGGTCAGGATTTTATCACTCATTTAAGTTGTTCTCCGAAGGTAACTGAATTTAATTACACAATTTATATTACATATTTAATCATTGTTGTTTCATATTGCAAGCTTAAGCGTTATTCTATTTGGCTATGAATAAGACACATTTAACCGAAACAAAATTTTCAGAGCTGGACCTGCTAGCTCCGATACTCCGTGGCATTGAGTCCACTGGCTTTACTCATTGTACGCCAATTCAGGCATTAACTTTGCCTGTTTCATTGACCAACAAAGATATCGCTGGACAGGCTCAGACTGGCACGGGCAAAACACTGGCATTTTTGGCGGCGACCTTTAACCGTTTAATGCTACTCGATAACAGTAACGAAAACGTTCGCGCCATTATTCTGGCACCAACTCGAGAGTTGGCTGTACAGATTCACAAAGATGCCATACCAATCGCAAAATCCACTGGATTAAGACTTGGGTTGGTATATGGGGGTGAGGGTTACGAATCTCAACGGCAACAGTTGGAAAAAGGCGTTGATATACTCATTGGCACCACCGGTCGATTGATAGACTATCTCAAACAAGGCTGCTTTTCATTGGCGCACGTCGAAGCTGTTGTGCTCGACGAAGCCGACCGTATGTTTGATTTGGGCTTTATTAAAGACATTCGCTTTTTGTTTCAACGTATGCCTGCCGCAAAGGATCGGCAGTGTTTGTTGTTCTCGGCGACCTTGTCATACCGGGTTAAAGAACTGGCCTTTGATTTAATGCACGAACCGGTTCATCTTGAAATTGAACCAGAACAAAAGACTGCAAAACACATAGTTGAAGAGCTATTTTATCCTTCAAAAGAAGATAAAATTCCACTACTGCTGAGCTTAATGGAAGAAGAGTGGCCAGATAAAGCCATTATTTTTGCCAATACCAAACATTGTTGTGAAGACCTTCATGCTTGGCTTGCGGCAGATAAACATCGTGTTGGTATGTTAACTGGTGATGTACCACAAAAAAGACGTCTTAAAATACTCGAAGATTTCTCTAGTGGTAAATTAGATTTGTTGGTAGCAACCGATGTTGCTGCGCGTGGATTGCATATACCTTTGGTTAGTCACGTATTTAACTATGATTTACCTGATGATGCCGAAGATTACGTTCATCGTATTGGCCGTACAGGCCGAGCCGGTGCTAGTGGTAAGGCTATCAGTTTTGCCTGCGAAAATTATGTTTATAATTTGCCTGCGGTTGAGGAGTATGTTTCTCACGAAATTCCAGTCAGTCATTACGAACCCGATAATTTGCTGCAAGATATAGTTAGACCGAAAATGCATCATAAGCGTCGCTCCAACAACTTTAACAAAGGTGGTGGTCGAAGTGGTGGTGGCGGTCGTAGCGGCGGTGGTCGCAGACCTGATTCGCAGCACAGAAGATAGTATTAAGCATCAGTAACAGTAGCAGTAAATATTGGCCCATTATGTTTTGGGCCATATAAACCCCTCTTATTAATTAAATGTCAAACTTCACTAAATGCTATCTTTATTGGTAGCACGTTTCCTAGTAATATGTTCTGTGACAATGCGCCATGCGTTGTTAGAATTCATCCTTCCATGCACGTCATTCGTGCTTACTAAAATGTCACAAAAATAATAAGGCAAAGGTTATCGAAAATCTACATCGGGACATCTATGCAATCATTGATTTAGGCTCCAACAGTTTTCACATGCTGATGGTTAAGCAAGTGGCCGGCAGTGTGCAGGTTATCGCCCGAATCAAACGTAAGGTCAGACTCGCCTCAGGACTTGATGACGATTTTGTTTTAAGTCAGGTGGCTATGGCCAGGGGCTGGGAATGTTTAGCCTTGTTCGCTGAGCGATTACAAGACATACCCCGCGAAAATATTCACATCGTTGCCACTGCAACCTTGCGTTTGGCGACCAACGCGGCAGAGTTTGTCGAACACGCACAAACCCTCCTCAACCATCAAATCAACATCATCAGCGGTGAAGAAGAAGCCCGGATGATTTATCTTGGTGTGGCACACACTTCTAACTGCGACAGCAATCGATTAGTGATTGATATTGGTGGGGCTAGCACCGAAGTGATTATTGGCAATGGTTTTAAACCGCTTGAATTGAACAGTCTAAACATTGGTTGTGTGACTTTTCTCGAGCGCTATTTTGCCGACAACCTTATTACTACAACGAATTTTGAACGGGCCATTGATGGCGCTTGTAAGGTACTCGAATCAATAAAAGATGACTATCTTAGTGTTGGCTGGCAAAGTGCAGTAGGTGCATCTGGCACGGTTCAGGCTATTCAAGAAATTTTGGTCTGCCAGGGTTATGCTGAAGAGTTGACGCTGGAACGACTTGAAATCATCAAACAACAGGCGATAGCCTGTGGCAGCCTCGATAAGCTTGATATTGAAGGTTTAGTACCAGAGCGGCGTTTGGTTTTTGTTAGTGGCCTGTCGATTTTGATAGGGATATTTAAAGCCCTGAACGTTGATCGGATGACACTTTCTGGTGGTGCGCTAAGAGAAGGCGTATTGTATGGTTCGTTGATGAATATGCAACATACTGACATTCGTTCTAGAACCTTGAATAGTTTGTTGATACGTCATCACATTGATGAGAAGCATGCGTCTATTGTCGCCGAGGTTGCGGCTAATTGTGCCAAACAACTAAAGAACAGCTGGAATTTAGATGAATTTGAAGGGTTAGACATACTTAACAGTGCTGCCTTGCTGCACGAATTGGGCTTGATTGTTGATTATAGAAAATACCATCATCACGGTGCTTATATTCTTAATCAAACCGAATTACCGGGTTTTAGTCGCGCTCAGAAAAAATTACTGACGGCAATGGTTAGCAACCATCGCGAAGGTATTGACCAAACGCTGATTGCCAAGCAAACCATGACCTCTTGTGAGCTTGCCAAAAGACTGACCCGAATTTTACGATTGGCAGTGATTTTGTCAATGCGCCGTTTGGACGAGGTGCTGCCAGCGGTGAGCGTTGCCAGCAATGGTGATGAGCTGTCGATTAACCTGCCTAAGGGCTGGCTTGAAGCGCACCCGCTGATGCGGGCCGAGCTTGAACTAGAGATTGAAGAGCAGGCCAAGGCTGGCTGGACGTTGATTGTTGATTGTTGATTAAGTTTTGGAGCACTTCTGACTTTACGTCAAGGGATCTCACACGGAGACACGGAAGCGCGAAGGTTCACAGAGAAAGATTAAAAGCACAAAAAAGGAAGAGTTAGGGTAACAACAGAAGCAGAATAAATGGATTTAGGTTTTTCTTAAATCCATATATTTGTCCGTGTGAAGCTTTTGGCTTAATTATACCCAAAGTACCCACCAACTCGCAAAGCAATGCCCCAGCGGCGGGCGTAATCATCTTGGCGTTCAAAATCAACAAAAGGCTCTAACTCGAAGAACAACCACTTGCGCAATGCGTGGCGGCGGATGCGGGTACTGATAGTGATTTTTTCATCTCGGTAGTTTGGCGATGTTACCCCGTTTATTAAAATGCCCGAGATAAATGTTGTTTTGGCATCCCATTTCTTTAAATGATAAACCGCTTTTTTCCAGCGTGGTGTGTCAAAGTCTTCACGATCCCAAATACTGTAAAATCCTCTAAATTCACTGCTAGCGTCTGGAAAATACGACAACTCCGTCAAAAAACGATAACCAATACCATCTTTAATGTAATATTCCAGTGAGGGTTCAATGTTTAACACCAAATCATCGGTAAATTTCTTTTTCCATCGGTATGACGTACGGGCATAAATCTGACCGCTGCCGATACCAATTCTAGAACGAAAATAAGCGTGCTCATTGGATTTGTGTAATAACTGAATCGCGGCGCCAAAGTCTCGTCCGTGGAGGCTATCGCTGGCTGGGCGCGAGGTTTCCAGAGGCAGACGATTAAAATCTTCGCTTTCGTTGTCTGAAAACACCAGGTTCATTTTGTGCTTGAGGTTGGGTAAGTTGACCTTGATTTTGAATTTTAGCGGGAATTTGTCTAACTTACCTGTTTTGGGTTCCCATCCCATGATAAGTCTTGCCCATGCTTTTGAGCCTGGGCGTTCGGAATGCTCTTCATCTGAAAATTGGTCATTGAGCCATAATGCAGAGTCATCCAATGCACCCGAAAAACTGTTGTGAAAGTCATCAAGCCAACCAAACTCCGACGAAAAATCCTTTTCCGTCAAAACCGCAACTTGTGGGCAGGGATCAACTTCGAATGGGTCATTTGCTTTTTCATTGGCGGTACTAGACGTACAAAAGCCCATTAGAAACAACAGGCTAACTGAAAATGCGGGCTTTTGTCGGGGTCTATACATCGAATGCTTTCTTACTACTAGTCCATAGCTCCAGTTTAGAATATTCAGGCTCTTTAGCCAAGAAACAAAATGGTTTCTATATTTCTGCGGTTTTTATTTGCCCATAAATCAACAAAGTAGGATAATCGGCCATTAGTTTTTATTCTAGACGGCAGTATCAGGAGATTAGCATGGGATTTGGTGGAATAGGTATGTGGCAATTGTTGGTGATCTTGGTCATTGTGATCATGGTTTTTGGCACTAAAAAGTTGCGTAACATGGGCGGTGACGTAGGCTCGGCGATTAAAGGGTTTAAAAAAGCCATGGGCAACGACGAAGACAAGTCAGCAGCCAATACAGATAAAGCGAGCAGTGCGAGTTTAGAACAGAAAAAAGAAGACAGCACTTTTGAAAACACCACATCAGGGAAGACCGCCCAAAAGCAAAAGGAAAACGGCTAACTTATGGGCATGGGCGAACTGCTGATCATTGCGGTGATCGGCTTGCTGGTATTAGGGCCTGAGCGCTTACCAGTGGCAATTAAAACCGTCAGTGGCTGGATACGATCGGCAAAACAAATGGCCGGTTCTATTTCTGCCGAAATTAATCACGAACTCAAAGCCAACGAGCTACATCAAAACCTCAAAAAGGCAGAAGAACAAGGGTTAGCGAATCTTTCACCTGAGTTAAACGAAACGGTGCAAGAATTAAAAGATGCAGCGGCTTCGGTTACCCGCCAATACGACAACATCGGCTCAGCTGAGCCTGACGTATCAAACAAAGACAAAAAACCAGCAAATGAGAATCCATGAGTAATCCAGAACAACCCGGCAATTCACTGATTGGCCATTTGGTCGAACTGCGTTCAAGGCTTTTACATGTGGTGATAGCCATTTTGGTGGTCTTTTTATCTTCGGCCTACTTTGCCAACGATTTGTATGAGTGGCTGTCGAAACCTTTGACTAGCGTACTGCCCCAAGGCACTACCATGATAGCCAAAGATGTAACTGCGCCGTTTTTGGCACCATTTAAATTGACTTTTATGCTGTCAATTTTTGCTGCAATACCCTTTATCCTTCACCAATTATGGTCGTTTGTTGCACCCGGTTTGTACAAACATGAAAAACGTTTGGTCATGCCCTTACTGATCTCGAGCACCTTATTATTTTATGGTGGCATCGCGTTTTGTTATTTTGTGGTGTTTCCGCTGATTTTTAAATTTTTCAGCAGTGTTGGTCCTGCAATTGTTGCCTACACACCAGATATCAGTAGTTATCTTGATTTTGTATTGACCTTGTTTTTTGCCTTTGGTGTTGCTTTTGAGATACCTGTGGTGATTTTGTTGCTGTGCTGGGCAGGCGTAACAACGGCTGATGACTTGAGAAAAAAACGTCCCTTCGTGGTGGTTGGCGCTTTTGTTGTTGGCATGTTCTTGACTCCGCCAGATGTCATTTCACAAACTCTGTTGGCTTTACCCATGTGGGGCTTATTCGAGGTCGGTTTGTTGTGCTCGGTTTTTTACACCAAAAAAGACGATGAGCCAGACGAGGCAGATGATGACGAGCAGCACATTCATGGCAGCTGAAAAGCGCCTGTTTGATATCGCCGTTAATGCGTCGAACAAGCAATTGATAAACGACTTTGACGGCATTTTGGCTCGCAGTATAAGTGCAGGTGTCGACAAATGGTTGATGGTTGGCTGCGATGTTGAAGAGAGTCGCGAAGTTTTGCGCCTTAGCGAACAAGACACAAATGGCACTCATTTGTATTGCACCGCCGGCGTTCACCCTCACGATGCCAAATCGGTGAGCGAAGATTATATTGAACAGTTGAGCGAACTGCACCAAAACCCCCGGGTCGTTGCTGTTGGCGAATGCGGTTTAGACTTTAATCGTGACTTTTCACCAAGGCCACAGCAAGAGAAAGTGTTCACCGAACAACTGGTGCTAGCTTGCAAACTCAATAAACCCGTATACATGCACGAACGAGACGCATCAAAACGTTTTATCGACATTATCACCCCATTTGCCGACCAACTTGCCAATGGTGTCGTTCACTGTTTTACCGGCGAAAAGGCCGCTTTGACCCGCTACTTAGACTTGGGCTTGTCGATTGGTATTACCGGTTGGGTATGTGACGAAAGACGTGGCCTCGAATTACGTGAATTGCTGCAATATATTCCGTTAGAACGATTGATGATAGAAACCGATGCCCCATTTTTATTGCCGCGAAGCCTTAAACCCAAGCCTAAATCACGGCGCAACGAACCGGCATATTTAGCGCATATTGCCCAAACCATCGCTCAAATCCTCAATATTGATGAACAATTGCTGTTCGACACCACCTATCAAAACAGCTGTCGTTTTTTTGATGTTAGTGCCGGTAAAGGTCAAGGCTGATGATGCGCACTCTACAGCGATTTTCAATCTTGTTACTGTTGCTTGTTAGTTGTCATTGGGCGGTGGCCGAGCCGTTGGTCATTACAATTGATGGTCGTTTTACCGATGAACAGATAGGCCGTCACATTGAATATTTGGCGGTTGACAGTGAACATGTAGATAGCTCGGTATTACCAACCACTGCCGAGAACTGGCAAATTTATCAAAGGCATACGATTAGCCTTGGGCCCACCGATGCCACTTATTGGTTTCGCTTCACGTTAAGTAATCATACCGACATCGAACAACATCTGCTGCTTGAGGTGCAAAACCCGTCACTAGATGTGGTCGAAATTCATCAAGTCATCGTCGATGGCATGGCGTCGGGCCACCGGGTTGGCGATTTGATGCCATTTGCTCAGCGCCCTATTGCTCACGAACAATTGTTACTGCCCTTGGCTGTGGCTGCACGGCAAGACAATACGGTTTACCTTAAAGTGTCGAATAATGGTTTGTTTGATGTGCCGATACACCTGTGGCAGCCCGATACTTATATAGAGCAAAACAGTAAAAGTACCCTGACTTCTGCGCTGTTGCTGGGTTTTTTAGGGGCGATAATATTCTCTGCGTTATTGTTATTTTTAGTGTCGCGTAATCGTAAGTTTATGTTGTTTGGTATCACGCTTATCACCCAAATTTTAGCGCTGGTTACCTTGTATGGATTTGGTAATCGCTTCGTGTGGCCTCAGTGGGCATGGCTACAACAGCATATTGTCTCGCTGTTAATCACTCTAAGCCTGATTGCCGGTGCCTTGTTTGGTATTGCGTTGTTGAATTTACGCAAACACAATATTCGCCTATTGCAGCTGGTTAGAGTGATGGTGGCTACAGGTGTGGCCATTTTGTTGGTCAGCTTACTTATTCCGGTTTATTTATCGATAGTGATATCTTTGATGTATTCGGTGGTACTGTCAATTTGCTTGTTGGGTGTGGGTATTTGGTGTATTCGACAAGAGATCAATTCGGCTCGAATGTATACCGCAGCGTGGGCAGTTACAGTGGTATCGACAGTTTATGTGACCTCGTGGGCGGCAATGAAGTTTGATATGAGTGTTGCCACGTTGGATGTGTTTGTGTTCAATGTTTTAGTCTCTACCGTATTGTTGTTTATTGCGCTTATAAAGCAGTATATTGACGAAAAAACCGCTCAAGTGGCTGAGCAGCAAAGGGCCATTATTGAAAGTAAAAACCACGAAGCGATGCAAGTACAAATGCTCAAGGTTGAAGAGCAATCTCGTGAAGCGCTCGAAGTAAAGATTCAAGAGCGCACCTTCGAACTTGAAGTGACCTTGCGTGAGCTTGAAGAGATTAACCGCGAACTAGAAGAGAAAAACACTCAAGATGCATTAACTGGCATTAGAAACCGCCGCTTTTTCGATAAAAAATATTTAGCCGAGTTTAGACGTTCACGCCGTGAACAGACTCAATTGAGTCTTTTAATGCTAGATATCGACCATTTTAAACGCGTTAACGACACCCATGGGCACCTCGCAGGCGACGATGTCATCCGTTTTGTTGGCCGTACAATTAACGACATTCTCAAGCGCCCAATGGATGATGCCTGCCGTTATGGCGGCGAAGAATTCGCGTTGATATTGCCAAGCACCAGTGTAGAAGGTGCGATTGGGCTAGGCGAAACCATACGTGAAAAATTGGCCTCAGCCAGCATAGAAACCGAAGCAGGCCCGCTCAATATCACCATTAGTTGCGGCATATTCACCGGGATTTGCCACGTAGACATGAGCCAAAACCATTATATTGAATATGCCGATAAAGCCCTTTACCGTGCCAAAGAAAGCGGCCGTAATAAAGTGGTGCATCATCGTGATGTTGAGACCGCAGATGTAGTGAAAGAAGATTAAAAGACTAAAAAAGCTTCACACGGAGACGCGGAGATACGGAGGCTCACGGAGAAGGGCAAAAGAAAAAACATAAAGAAACTGATAGAGAACGTCATTTGTATCTGTGAAGTTGGGTGGATATTGCTTTAAAGAAAACGTTCTATGGGTTCTTTTTAATTATTTTGCCTTGTTATTTTTCTCCGTGAACCTCCGTGCTTCCGTGTCTCTGTGTGAAGCACTTGACATTCGCCCGTAGGGCGCCCAAAAAAAGGAGTGAACTGTGTCACAATTCCCCCAAGCAAGAATGCGCCGAATGCGCAAAGATGACTTTTCTCGTCGCCTGATGGCAGAAAACACCCTGACCGCCAACGACTTAATTTACCCCATGTTCATTCTTGATGGCGAGAATCGCCGCGAACCCATTGCATCTATGCCGGGTGTAGAACGGGTATCTATCGATTTACTGCTTAAAGAAGCAGATGAGTTGATTGAATTGGGCATTCCAGCCATTGCGCTATTTCCAGTTACCCCAAGCGATATCAAATCATTGGAAGCCGAAGAAGCCTACAATCCAGAAGGTTTAGCACAAAGAGCAGTTAGGGCGCTCAAAAAGCACTGCCCTGAGCTGGGTGTTATCACCGATGTTGCCCTTGACCCTTTCACCATTCACGGTCAAGACGGTATTATCGATGACGATGGCTACGTGTTAAACGACATTACCACTGAGGTTTTAGTTAAGCAGGCTCTTTCTCATGCACAAGCGGGCGCTGATGTCGTGGCACCGTCAGATATGATGGATGGTCGTATTGGCAAAATTCGTGAAGCATTGGAAGAAAACGGTTATATCAATACCCGTATTTTGGCCTACTCAGCCAAATACGCTTCTAACTATTACGGACCTTTTCGTGATGCGGTCGGCTCTGCGTCAAACCTCAAGGGCGGCAACAAAAAGAACTATCAAATGGACCCAGCCAACTCCGATGAGGCCATTAGAGAAGTGGCATTAGATATCGAAGAAGGTGCTGACATGGTTATGGTTAAACCGGGAATGCCGTATTTGGATATAGTACGCCGAGTAAAAGATGAGTTTGGTGTGCCAACTTATGCTTATCAAGTCAGCGGAGAATACGCGATGCACATGGCCGCCATTCAAAACGGCTGGTTGGCCGAAGAGCCTTGTATTATGGAGTCTTTATTGGCATTTAAACGTGCGGGTGCCGATGGCATTTTGACTTATTTTGCTAAATCGGCCGCTCGTTGGCTGAAAGCGTAAGGTGCGCTGTGCGTACCATGAACAAGGGCACATAAGAACAAAGGGATAGAATGTAAGTTAGCGGTGCGCATGGCGTACCCTACGTCGTTAATCCCAAAAATGATTAGGACAAATCAATGAATAAATACCAATGTATTTTGTTGGCCAGCATGCTTAGCGCCAATCTGTTTGCCTCAGATGCTCAAGCCAATGCACAAATGACCACCGAAAAGAGCTTCTTAGGACTCAAAACCACGGTCGAGAAGCTGGGCAAAAAAGCCATGCCTCACACTTTGGTGGTGATGGACAATGATGACACCTTAACCATGATGTCTTGCCCCCAGCAAAACAATCTAAAAACCTGCCAATACCTTGGCGGCCCTGCGTGGTTCAGTTGGCAAGATGACCTTTTAAAAGAACAATCATCGCCTTATAAAGTAGCCGATAACTTTGGCGATTTACTCGACATCAGTGCGTTGCTTTTTGCCATGAACAACATGGTATATGCCCAGCCAATGATACCCGATGTGCTCGAATCATTGAGCCAATCAGGCGTTAAATTGATGGTATTGACCGCACGTGGCACTGCCAATTTGTCTTCAACTGCCAGCCAGTTAGACAACCTCAGTGTAAAGACAAAAACGGGCAAACAAGATTTTCTAGATTTCATCGCTGCCAATGCGCCAAGAGGCAATAAAAGTGGGATATCGAGCGTAGCTAGCCCGTTTACCGACGCAACGTGTAACGCCAAAAGACCGGTAAGTTACCAGCAAGGCGTAATGTATGTCGCCGGACAAAACAAAGGCGATATGCTTAAATGCTTACTGGCTAGAACCGAAACATCAATGATCAAAAACATCGTTTTTATTGACGACACGCTAAGCAATGTTGAAGATGTTTACGGTGCGTTTAAAGACAGCGAAAAATACACAGTTAAAGCGATTCACTATACTGCGCTGAAAGCTCACAAAGAGGCGCTGACAAAAGGACCTATGGCGGCCAAACATCAAGATGCTGCGAACAAGCGGTGGAAGATAATAAAAGCGACTATGCAACATCAGCTGCAAACGCCAGTGACGCGTTAATCCGTAATAATACCAAATCCATTAATTAACTGGTCATTTTGCTGGCTAAAATAAGCATTAGCTTCGTTATTAATCTTGCCATTAGAGTGACTAGTGGCGGCGATTAATGCCTTGCTACTGCTTATTTTTGCAATTGGTCCGACACATC
>CALKGI010000175.1 GCA_938085045.1 uncultured Alteromonadaceae bacterium | reverse complement strand
TTCACCAAAGGGATGGATAAAAACGCCGGTTTTTACACCTTTTACTACGATAAAGACAAAGGTAAGGTATTTATCGAACTTAACGCTTTTGAACAAGCGTTTATTTTCCAAAGTAGTATGCCAAGAGGTATAGGGTCAAATGATATTGGTCTTGACCGGGGCAAGTTAGGCGACACTCGGTTAGTGCAGTTTGAGCGCTATGGCGAAAAAGTGCTGCTTAAGCAGCTTAATACTTATTACCAAGCCGACAGTAATAACGACGCCGAGCGCCAAAGCATCAACGAAGCTTTTGCCAGTTCAGTCATTGCCGGGTTTAAAGTCGTGGCAAGTACCAATGACACCGTATTGATTGATTACACTGATTTCTTATTGTCGGATATTCAAGGCGCGGGTCGCAGTTTAGAACGTAGAAAACAAGGCAGCTATTCAGTTGATGCCAAGCGCAGCGCAGTTTATCCCAAACGTACCAAATCGTTTGTACAAAATACTGAGTTTGAAGCTTTAGTGACTTTCAAAGGAAACAAACCCGGTGAATACGTACGCCAAGTGGCGCCAGATGCATACAGCTTAACTGTTCATATGCACCATTCATTTATTAAACTGCCAGATGACAATTACACGCCTCGTGAGTTTTCACCGAATTCAGGCATGATGTCTTATGAAGTCAAAGATTACGCCAGTGCCATTGATGCTCCAATGGAAAAACGCCTTATTCCTCGTTACCGCTTAGAGAAAAAGAACAAAAACGCAGCTGTTTCAGCCCCGGTAAAACCCATCATCTATTATCTCGACCCGGGTGTACCTGAGCCTGTAAGAGGCGCATTGCTTGACGGTGCTTCGTGGTGGAATGAGGCATTTGAAGCCATTGGTTTTAAAAATGCTTATCAAGTTAAAATATTACCCGCCGACGCAGACCCAATGGACGTGCGCTATAACGTCATTCAATGGGTGCACCGCGCGACACGCGGCTGGTCTTATGGCAGCTCGGTTGTTGACCCACGCACAGGAGAAATAATTAAAGGTCACGTGACTTTAGGCTCATTACGAGTGCGTCAAGACTTGTTGATAGCTCAGGGCATGACGTCGGCATTTGATGGCCAACCACAAAAGTTAGCCGAAGCCAAAGCTATGGCACTTGATCGTATTCGCCAATTGTCGGCACATGAAGTTGGGCATACGCTGGGCATAGCCCACAACTTTGCCGCCAGTGCGAACGATAGAGCATCAGTGATGGATTACCCACATCCTTTGATCACCCTAGACAACAAAGGCGACATTGTACTTAACGACGGTTATGACAAAGGCATAGGCGATTGGGACAAATCAGTTGTGGCTTATGGCTACAGTGAATTTACAGGCGATGAAAAAGCGCAACTTGATGAGATTCAGGCGCAGGCCAAAGCCAAAGGGTTAATGTTTATTTCAGACGAAGATGCCCGCCCAATCGGCGGTGCTCATCCTGCGGCGCATATGTGGGATAACGGCAAAGACCCAGTCGATGAATTGAACCGACTTATTAAGGTGCGCGGTAAAGCGTTAGCGAAATTTGGATTAGACAGTTTGGCGCAAGGGGTTTCTTTGTCGCAATTGCAAGAAAAGCTGGTCCCCATTTACCTGTTTCATCGATACCAAACCCAAGCGGCAGTCAAACTAATTGCGGGAGTTGATTACAGCTATGAACTCAAATCTAACGGACCGGCACAGGGCAGTACTATTGTTGCTGCTAACAGACAAAAAGCGGCATTGAATGCGATTCTTGCAACACTTGATAGCGACTTTTTAACGCTGCCAGAGGCGACCTTAAAACTGATACTGCCCAAAGCCTATGGCGAGTATCGCAATCGTGAAAGCTTTAAATCTCGCACCGGACTAACGTTTGATGCGGTGTCGATTGCTGAAGTTGCCGCCCGGCACAGTGTCAGTTTATTGCTGAATCCGCAGCGACTCAACCGTTTGCAGCAACAAACAAATAACATTAGCGTAGAGCAAGTGATTGAAGGGTTATTCAAACACAGTATAAAAGCCCCGCAACGTTCAGGTTTAGCCGGACAAATCCAACAAAGGGTGGCTAATGTGGTGGTTGAATTGATGATGCAACAATTGCAATCAGACAATGTTTCGCCTGAAGTTAAAGCCGTGTTATATGACAAAGTGGTTTCTTTGGCTAAATGGATTGAAACCAATGGTGGCAGCGCCTTGCTGGCACAACAAATTAAATGGTTCGAGAAAACAGGCAAATGGAATGCCCAGATAAAATTACTGCCGTTGCCTCCTGGCTCTCCGATTTAATTGGGCCGTTTGCAAATAAAAGGAAAATAGAACATGCACATACATATACTGGGCATATGCGGCACTTTTATGGGCGGCATTGCCGCCATTGCTAGCGAACTTGGTCACAAGGTCACTGGGTGTGATACCAACGTTTATCCACCCATGAGCACTCAGCTTGAATCAATGGGCATAGAGTTGATGCAAGGTTATTTGGCCGAGCACCTCGACCCTGAACCTGACTTGGTTGTTATTGGCAACGCTTGCTCACGTGGTAATGCGGCGGTTGAACATGTGCTTGACCGAAACATTCCGTATACATCCGGTCCGCAGTGGTTGCTCGACAACCTGCTTAAAGATAAATGGGTTTTGGCAGCCTCTGGTACCCACGGTAAAACCACCACCGCCAGTATGATTGCTTGGGTATTGGAATATGCCGGGTTGTCACCGGGTTTTTTGATTGGTGGGGTGCCGCAAAACTTCGATATTTCGGCAAGGGCCAGCGACAGCCCGTTTTTTGTCATCGAGGCTGATGAATACGATAGTGCGTTTTTTGATAAGCGTTCTAAGTTTGTGCATTACCACCCACGCACTTTGGTTATCAACAATCTTGAATTTGACCACGCTGATATTTTTGATGAGCTCAAAGACATTCAAAAACAATTCCATCATTTGGTCAGAACCGTACCGTCCAATGGGTTGATTTTGACCGCCGCCGATACTCCTTCGATACAAGAAACTATAGACAAAGGTTGCTGGACACCTATTGAAACCGTTAATGGACAGGACGCCTATTGGCAAGCTCGTTTGATTAACAATGACGGCAGCCATTTTGAAGTATTGTGTGAAAACGAAGTCGTTGGTGAGGTTAAATGGCCATTATTGGGTGCCCATAATGTTCATAACGGATTAATGGCAATAGCGGCTTCTCGTCATGCAGGAGTACCGGTGAAACACTGTATCGATGGATTGTGTTTGTTTAAAACCCCTAAAAGGCGCATGGAATTAAAAGGCGAAATCAACAGTATTCGACTGTATGACGACTTTGCTCACCATCCAACTGCAATCGCCACAACCCTTGAAGGTTTGCGCAATAGCGTAGGCGAACAGCGCATTATCGCGATACTTGAGCCGCGTTCGAACACCATGAAAATGGGCAATCACAAAAACGAATTGGCACAATCGTTGGCTCAGGCTTCGCAGGTTTACTTGATGGAACCCCCGAACCTTACCTGGGATTTTGCTCAAGTGGCCCAAAACTGCCCGGCACCAGCGCAGGTGTTTTGTGACATCAATAAAATAGTTGACCAAGTGGTTGAACAATCCCGTCCTGATGACCATATACTGGTGATGAGTAACGGCGGTTTTGGCGGTATTCACGACAAACTGCTCAGCGCACTAACAGCTAAATATCCATCAAGGACATAAATGACAGAATTTTCAGGCAAGATAACGTTGGCTTTTAGCGGGGCCTCTGGTGCTCCCTATGGAATTCGCTTATTAGAGGCTCTGGTGGCTGCGAATTATCAGGTTTACCTGTTGATATCCAGCGCCGCTAGGGTGGTATTTACCACCGAATCAGACATTCAAATCCCGGCTTCACCAGATAAAGCCTCTGAGTTTTTCAACCAACGTTTAAACGCAGCCCCTCAACAAATCATCGTATATGGCAAAGACCAGTGGATGTCGCCAGTGGCGTCTGGGTCGGCAGCACCAAAACAAATGGTTATCTGTCCTTGTAGTACGGGCACGATATCGTCAATTGCCATGGGGGCAAGCGAAAACCTTATCGAACGCGCGGCAGATGTTGTGATAAAAGAGCGAGGCCAACTTATTGTGGTGCCTCGCGAAACACCGCTTAATGCCATTGTGCTCGAAAACCTGTTAAAGCTGTCTCGTGTTGGCGTGACCATCATGCCAGCAGCTCCGGGGTTTTATCATCAACCGCAGTCAATAGACGATTTGGTCGATTTTATGGTTGGTAGAGTGTTAGATCATTTGGGGTTGGCCCAAGAATTAGTGCCCAAATGGGGATATAGTAAATAACATCATGAAAGCATTAGAGATAACAGGACTAAAAAAAGTCTATAAAGGCGGCGTTGAAGCGGTCAAAGGTTTAGATTTAAGTGTCGAAGAAGGTGATTTTTTTGCTTTGCTCGGCCCCAATGGCGCAGGTAAATCAACGACCATTGGCGTGATAAGTTCGCTGGTCAATAAAACCCAGGGCAAGGTTGAAGTTTTTGGCTATGACATTGATACCCAGCTCGAATTGGCCAAAAGTCAGCTTGGACTAGTGCCGCAAGAGTTTAACTTTAATCAGTTTGAAAGCGTCATTCAAATCGTCATCAACCAGGCTGGCTATTATGGTATCGAGCGAAACCTGGCTAAAGAGCGGGCTGAAAAATATCTGCGTCAATTGGATTTGTGGGATAAACGCAACGAAAAGTCTCGTCATCTTTCGGGCGGTATGAAACGCCGGTTGATGATAGCTAGAGCGCTGGTTCACCATCCAAAAATACTTATTCTCGACGAGCCTACTGCCGGCGTTGATATAGAATTGCGACGCTCAATGTGGACGTTTTTGCAAGACCTCAACAAGGAAGGGGTCACCATCATCTTAACCACTCATTACCTCGAAGAAGCAGAAATGCTGTGCCGCAATATTGCCATTATCGACAAAGGCATTATTGTTGAGAACACTTCGATGAAACAATTGCTCAAAAAAATCGAGAAAGAAACGTTTGTATTAGACTTACCGGCTAATAGTGAGGTGTCTGGGTTGAATGGTTTTGAATACCGGATGATTGACGACCATACCATTGAGGTTGATGTGGCCAAAAAGCAGAGCATCAACAGCATCTTTGCTCAGTTGAGCGAACAGGGGATTGATGTATTGAGTATGCGTAATAAGTCTAATCGGCTCGAAGAGCTGTTTGTTGGGCTGGTCAATCAGAATCAGCAAAAGCCGGGAGCAATATCATGAATATGCGTGTTAACTGGGTTGCCCTGAAGACGCTTTATGTCAAAGAATGCGCCCGCTACTTGAGGATTTGGGTTCAAACACTAGTGCCTCCGGTGATCACCATGAGTCTGTACTTTGTTATTTTTGGCAATTTGATTGGCTCAAGGGTAGGTGAAATGGGGGGCTTTAGTTATATGGAGTTTATTGTGCCCGGCCTTATTATGATGGCGGTGATCACTAACTCGTACGCAAATGTGGCGTCATCATTTTATAGTACTAAGTTCCAGCGTAACGTAGAAGAATTGCTGGTGGCCCCGGTGCCTAACTATATCATCGTATTGGGTTACATGGGTGGCGGCGTTAGCCGAGGAGTGATGGTTGGAATAATGGTTACGATTATCTCGATGTTTTTTGTCGATATTCAAATACACAATATTGCGGTGATCATATCGATGGTGTTGTTAACCTCAATGTTGTTTTCGCTGGGCGGGCTGATTAACGCGATATTTGCCAACTCGTTTGATGATATTTCTATCATTCCGACTTTTGTCTTAACCCCGCTAACTTACCTTGGCGGCGTGTTTTACTCGATGAGTTTGTTGCCTGAGTTTTGGCAAAACGTGTCAAAAATCAACCCGATTATTTACATGGTTAATGCGTTCCGCTACGGCTTTTTGGGGGTTAGTGATATCAGTTTGTTCAATGCGTTTGGTATTGTAAGCTTGTTTGTGGTTATCTTGTTTTCGATAGCGTTGACGCTGATTAATAAAGGGGTAGGGTTACGGTCGTAGGTTTGGGGGCAAGCTACGATTGAGCGGCTCTACCAGCATTGCCGTTCCTCCAGCCCCTATCGAAGGACTCTCTACCAAAGCTCAAATAAACACTGCTCAAGGTAGACAATTCTGTTTACCTATGCCACTCTTAGAATATTCAGACTAAAACTTCCTCATCTTTCTATTGCAAGGTTAAGAGCGGGATAAAGGGCAGAATATTATGGGCCACAAATTTGCAGATCTCACCTTTACAAAAGAAGTCAAAAAAATCCAAACCAAGCAGGGCAGTCGTAATAATTATGGCCGATGGGAAGACAAAGAAGATTTTAATCATGTGCTAAGTCAGCGTGAGGCTGATTTTCTTACAGAGCGTGACAGCTTTTATATGGCGAGCGTTAATATTGATGGATGGCCGTATGTGCAACACCGCGGGGGACCTGCTGGGTTTCTCAAAGTGTTAGATGAAAAGACCATAGGTTTTGCTGATTTTCGTGGGAACCGTCAATACGTCAGCACAGGTAACTTTGCTACCAATGACAAGGTATCGCTGATCTTGATGGATTATGCTAATCAAAGGCGGCTCAAGTTGCTGGGCCGGGTGAATGTGATTGCGCCTGATGACACAAAAACTTTGAAGAGCCTTGAAATGACGGAATACGGCGGCGTAATTGAACGTGGTTTTGTTATTCGCGTTGAAGCCTTTGATTGGAATTGTCCGCAACACATTACCCCGCGTTTTACCGAAGCACAGGTCGAGCAAATGATGGCATCCTTGGTTGAAGAAAACCGCCGACTAAAAGCTGCTGTTGGTATTGAGAATGAGTAACTCTTTTTCTTGATGCGCGCTTTATTAAATAGTTATACAAACAAATGTGTTAGATTTATTTTTGAAGACATTTAAAAGCGCATCAGTTAGAGTTATCACAATGTAAACTCAGTGCCAAAGTCGTCTTTTGGCACCACTACAAAGATGCTTTTTGCCCATGGCCAAAGATAAAAACTGTGCACAAATAAAGGCTGAACACCATTCACCCGCTGTGGCTTCGCAAGAAGCGCTAATGCGTATTTTTACCATTCCTGAAGACGCAGATTCGACACTGGGCAAAATAGAACAGCGCTTGTCGCAAAATCTCAATGGCTTTTTGAATGATCACATAACCGCAGTCGAAAAACCTTTGGCTGATATTGAAAAAGACTTCAGTCAATCGACAATTCCAGAACAACCCACATATGTGTCTGATCACGCCCAAGAGTTACTCGATAAGCTAGTTGCGCACTCGGTGCATACCTCATCGCCGAGTTTTATCGGTCACATGACCTCAGCATTGCCGTATTTTTTGCTGCCGTTGTCGAAATTGATGGTGGGGTTGAATCAAAACTTAGTCAAAATAGAAACGTCAAAGGCATTTACCCCGCTTGAGCGCCAGGTGCTGGGTATGTTACATCATTTGGCTTATGGCAAGGGCGAGCAATTTTACCATCAATGGATGCACAGCGCCGACCACGCGCTTGGATCATTTTGTTCTGGTGGCACTGTTGCCAATATTTCTGCGCTGTGGATAGCGCGTAATAACTTGTTTCCACCCAATGGCGACTTTAGAGGTATTGCTCAAGTGGGGCTATTTGGTGCGTTGAAGTATTACGGAATTGAAGGTCTTGCTATTTTAGTCTCTGAACGTGGACATTATTCTTTAAGTAAAT
Organism: uncultured Alteromonadaceae bacterium; assembly: GCA_938085045.1. GTDB lineage: Bacteria > Pseudomonadota > Gammaproteobacteria > Enterobacterales > Alteromonadaceae > JABSOG01. The sequence goes on along the minus strand of CALKGI010000175.1, from coordinate 2,455 downwards.
CTGCCGATGCATTGGGCATTGGCCGCGATATGCTCATTGGTATCGAAACTGATGGTAATAATCGGATTAGAACCGATTTGGTTAAACAAAAATGCATTGAATTGGCTGAGCGCAATATCAAAGTATTGGCCATCGTTGGGGTTGCTGGTACCACCGAAACGGGCAACATCGACCCACTTGATGAGCTCGCCGATATCGCTCAACGCCACAAAATTCATTTTCATGTTGATGCTGCATGGGGCGGGGCGACATTGCTGTCGAATCGTTATCGTAAGTTGTTAAAGGGAATCGAAAGGGCTGATTCAATTACCATTGACGCACACAAACAAATGTATGTGCCCATGGGCGCGGGCATTGTATTGTATAAAGACCCTAAAACCTCAGCTGCTATCACCCATCACGCCAATTATATTTTGCGTAAAGGCTCAAAAGATTTGGGGAGTCATACGTTAGAGGGTAGTCGCCCGGGTATGGCGATGTTGGTGCATTCGTCGTTGCAAATTATCGGCAGGCGGGGTTATGAATTACTCATCGATCAGAGTATGGACAAAGCACGTTATTTTGCTTCTTTAATCAATGCAGAAGACAATTTTGAGATCATCAGCGAACCTGAGTTATGTTTGTTGACCTATCGATATGTGCCGCATCAAGTGCAAAAAGCCATGCCGCAAATTATGGTGCACAAAAGCCATGAAATGAATGAATTGCTCAATGAGTTGACTTCGGTTATTCAAAAACAACAACGAGAGAGTGGTAAATCGTTTGTATCGCGAACCCGCTTAACACCGCAAAAATATAACAGACAAGAGATTGCTGTATTTAGGGTGGTATTGGCTAACCCGCTGACCTCTAATGATATTTTAAAAGACGTATTGCTTGAACAACAGCAGCTGGCGCTGCAAAGTAAACCATTGATGGACAAAATCATGACTTGTTTAAGCGAAGTTGGTTAAGCGTTAAAGAGCAAGAAGGCAGGCTCTGCTGGTCTTTATTGCTCATCTGATGCGATTGGGTGATAATGAGCGCCAAATTGACAGTGGATGAAGCAAAGTGGAAAAATTCGATATTGTGGTTGCCGGTGGCGGTATGGTCGGCGCACTGGTGGCTAACCTGTTATCTAAAGCCAATTTGACCGTGCTGGTGGTTGAACCCTTTGATGCATCTAACCTTACATTTAGCAAACACCCCGGTTTGCGCACCTCGGCATTTAATCGCTTTTCTATCGATTTGTTAAAATCCCTTGATTGCTGGCAACATGTCAGCGAAAACCGCAAAGCCGCATATACTGGCCTGCAAACTTGGCAGAACGAATCAAACCCACTGGTTTTTGACGCGCAAGATGTTGGCGTGAAATATCTCGGGCATATCCTTGAAAACAACCAAGTGCAAAATGCTTTGTGGCAAAGCTTTCAAAGTAAGGGCGTTGAAGTCAGAAGCCCTGCAACCATCAAATCAATAAATCAAAGGGCGAACGACATCACCGTAACGCTCGATAATGGTGATGAAGTTAATGCCAAGTTATTGATAGGTGCCGATGGAGCAAACTCCAAAGTTAGGCAAATGGCCAACATTGGCACTGAAGGTTGGCAATATCAACAACACTGTATGGCCATTACGGTTGAAATGGCACAAACCCATCCGCCAGTCACTTGGCAAGAGTTTCACCCATCTGGGCCTAGGGCATATTTGCCGTTGTTTGAAAACTACGCCTCGCTTATTTGGTACGACAGTGCTGATAGAATCGCAGAACTTAAACAACTGTCGATTGCCAAACTAAGCCAACAAATTGAAATGGCTTTTCCCAATCAGTTAGGTGAGTTTAAGGTGCTCGACAAAGGTGCATTTCCCTTAACCCGAATGCACGCTAAGCGTTATTATGGCGACAGAGTTGTCTTGATAGGCGATGCTGCTCACACCATTAATCCATTAGCAGGGCAGGGCGTGAATCTTGGCTTTAAAGATGCTGATAAGCTCGCCCAATGCATCATTACGGCGATAGAGCAGGACAAAGACTTTGGAGCCAGTGAAATTCTCAATCAGTACCATCAAGCGCGTTACAAGCCCAATTTGTTGATGATGTCGGCAATGGATGCTTTTTACCTAGGGTTTTGTAATGATCACAAACCATTGTCGTTACTGCGTAACTTTGGGCTTGGTCTTGCGAATAAGGCAGGGCCAGTTAAAAACGCTGTGATGAAGTATGCGATGGGGATTGATTGAGGTCGGGGGTTGAGAAGTTAATATTAAAAGCTTCACTTTTTATGCTCCTGCAAAAAAGAAATACCGTCCATCCATGGACATAACACGGAGGCACGGAGACACAGAGGTTTACGGAGTAAGATAAAAGAATAAAGAAAATGGTTTTTTGCAGGTACTTAAACTTTTGCTTATTTTGATTTTCTCCGTGAATCTCCGTGTCTCCATGTGAGATTCCTTGACCTTAAAGCGCTACATG
>CALKGI010000174.1 GCA_938085045.1 uncultured Alteromonadaceae bacterium | reverse complement strand
TGGGACGATTTCTTTCCAGAATTAGAAGAAATTGATTTCAACGACAAGTTAGTGGCCGTTTTTGGTTGTGGCGACCAAGAAGATTACGCTGAATACTTCCTTGATGCGCTTGGCATGGTTCGCGATATCGCCGAAGCCAATGGTGCAATCATGGTTGGTGCATGGCCTACCGAAGGTTACGAATTTGAAGCCTCTAAAGGCATGGCCGACGAAAACAACTTCATCGGATTGGGCATCGACGAAGACCGTCAACCAGAATTGACCGATGAGCGCATTAAAAAGTGGTGTAAGCAAATTAACGAAGAGATGTGTTTGGCTGAGCTTGCCTAACCCTTACAGCTGTCAATTTATCAAGGGTTGGTCGCGGTATGATTTTCAAAGCATGGAGTGTATCGCAAAGAAACCATTAAGGTTTTGATCAACCTATGTTGGGACAATAGTAACCTTTTTTGCCCCAACAACGACCTTTGTCACCACAACAGCTTTGCAAGCTATTTTTAGTAAAATATTTTGCCGTAAACTAGATTTAATCGTACTACTTGCCCATTGATACGCCTATAATGACTCATCCATCGAGCTTGTACCATGAATAAGAGTTGATCACACCCAATGTCAGACAGTAATCAAGAATTAAAAAATGCCGGTTTGAAAGTGACCTTGCCCCGGATCAAAATCCTCGAGATCCTGCAAAAACCGAACAACCAACATATCAGCGCTGAAGATGTGTACAAAATCTTGATTGGTCAAAATGAAGAAATCGGTTTAGCAACGGTTTACCGTGTACTCAACCAGTTTGATGATGCCGGTATTGTCACCCGCCACCATTTTGAAGGTGGAAAATCTGTTTTTGAATTGACCGGCAAACATCACCACGACCATCTAGTATGCCTTAATTGCGGCAAGGTGATTGAATTTGAAAATGATGTAATTGAACAAATGCAGCATAAAATTGCCACCGAAAACGGCCTTACCTTAACCCACCACAGCCTCTATCTTTATGGCGAGTGTGAAGACAAAGAAGCTTGCGAAGCATACCGCAACAGTTAGTCGCACCTCGAACATGGGCTGAGTCTTCAGCCCTGATATTCCCCCCCAACTCAGCACACTCCTCTATGGATGAAAACGATACAAAACTTTGATACACTGCCCGCCATAAAAAAAATCAAACACTCCATAAACATAATAACTAGAGGTACGAAGATGAAGAAGCTGACGGCATTGATGCTGACAGGTTTATTGGCATCCTGTTCAAACACAACATCAGACCAATCCAATTCGACGATGACTCACCAAGTTCAAGGCAACCCAGTGCACAAAGTCAATTATCCAAACACCCGAGTCGGCGATGTCATTGACACTTACAGTGGTGTTCAAGTCGCAGACCCTTACCGTTGGCTCGAAGACGATTTAAGCGATGAAACAGGTGCTTGGGTTAAAGCGCAAAATAACGTGACCTTCGACTATCTGAGCAAAATACCCTATCGCGACAAACTCAAAGCTCGCCTGACCACTTTATGGAATTATGAGAAATATGGCTCGCCATTCACCAAGGGCGACTATACCTATTTTTACAAAAACGATGGCATTCAAAATCAGTGGGTGGTTTATCGTCAAAAAGGCGCGGGTGAAGCCGAAGTATTCCTTGACCCCAATACCTTCAGCGAAGATGGCACCACATCAATGTCGACATTGAGCTTTTCAAAAGACGGTGCTATCGCCGCTTACTCTATATCGACAGGTGGCAGCGACTGGCGTAAGATTTACATTATTAATGCACACACCAAAGAAGTGATTGAAGATGCGCTGATTGACGTAAAGTTTTCGGGCATTGACTGGCGTGGTAACGACGGCTTTTATTACTCAAGCTACGACAAACCCAAGGGCAGCGAATTGTCGGCCAAAACCGACCAACATAAACTGTATTATCACAAGCTAGGTCAGTCACAAAAACAAGATGCGTTAATTTTTGGCGGTACCGCACAAGAGAAACGCCGCTATGTTTGGGCAACAGTAACCGAAGATGAGCGTTACCTATTGATCTCTGGTTCTATTTCTACCTCTGGTAATAATTTGTATATTAAAGACCTGAGTAACCCGAACAACCCACTTGTCACCATTATGGAAGATACCCATTCAGATACTCACTTACTAGACAGTAAAGGCAGCAAGCTGTATTTGGTGACCAATCGCAACGCCCCCAACAAAAAAGTAGTTACAGTAGATGCCGCCAACCCAAGCCCTGAAAACTGGGTAGATTTTATACCTGAGACAAAAAATGTGTTATCAGCCTCAACCGGCGCAGGCTACATCTTTACCAAATACATGGTTGATGCGATGTCAAAGCTTGAACAATACGACTTTGACGGCACTAAAATTAGAACCATAGAGCTACCCGGTATTGGCGCAGCAAGTAGCATATCTGGCAATCGAAAAGACAAAACCTTGTACTATTCATTTGCCAACTACAAAACCCCCAGAAATATCTACTCGTTTAACCCAACCAGTGGCGATTCATCGGTTTTTCGTAAATCTGGCGCCCAGTTTGACAGTGACAAATACGAATCTAACCAAGTCTTTTATCGCTCTAAAGACGGCACCAAAGTGCCTATGATAATCACCCATAAAAAGGGCCTTAAGCTCGACGGTAAAAACCCCACTATATTGTATGGTTACGGCGGATTTAACGTCAGCCTGACACCCAGCTTCAGCATTACCAATGCAGTGTGGCTAGAACAAGGCGGCGTTTATGCGGTGCCGAACATTCGTGGCGGTGGTGAGTATGGTAAAAACTGGCACAATGCAGGCACCAAATTGCAAAAACAAAACGTGTTTGACGACTTTATTGCCGCAGCCCAATATCTCATTGACAGCAAATACACTTCAAGAGACTTTTTGGCGATGCGCGGCGGTTCAAACGGCGGTTTGTTAGTAGGTGCTGTTATGGTTCAACGCCCTGATTTGATGCGCGTTGCGCTGCCTGCCGTAGGCGTAATGGACATGTTGCGTTATCACACTTTCACCGCAGGCGCTGGCTGGGCGTATGACTACGGCACGGCTGAACAAAGCAAAGAGATGTTCGAGTATTTAAAAGGTTACTCACCAGTGCACAACGTAAAATCAGGTGTAAACTACCCTGCAACTATGGTTACCACTGGCGACCATGATGACCGCGTAGTGCCGGCTCATTCATTCAAATTTGCAGCAGAACTGCAAAAGAATCAGAACGGTGAGTTACCAACGTTAATTCGCATTGAAACCAATGCAGGACATGGTGCGGGCACACCAGCATCTAAGACCATTCAACAATACGCCGATATCTACAGCTTTACGCTTTATAATATGGGTGTTAAGAACGTTATGTAGGCCTTTTTAACCAAGGTATTGTACAAACAAAAATGGCTCCAATTGGAGCCATTTTTATAAATGAGAAATGATTATTTATCCCAAGTATCTCGCAAACCAATAGTTCGGTTAAACACCAACTGCTCAGGTGTTGAATCAACACTGTCTTTACAGAAATAACCAATGCGCTCAAACTGATAAGCTTGTCCTGCTTGTGCATCAGCTAAGTTCTTTTCAAGATATGCCGTTTTAATCACAACCAATGACTCAGGATTAATCACGGTGTTGAAGTCTTCTTCGGCTGCTGGGTTTGGCACGTTGAACAAACGATCATACAAGCGAACTTCGGCTTCTACATTGTCTGTTGCACTAACCCAGTGGATAACGCCTTTAACCTTTCTGCCATCTGCGGGGGCTTTGCCTAGAGTCTCTGGGTCGTAAGTACAATAAACCGTGGTGACGTTACCTTCAGCATCTTTGTCGCAACGTTCGGCTTTGATTACATAAGCGTTTCTCAGACGAACTTCTTTGTCGAGTACCAAACGTTTGAATTTCTTGTTGGCAGACTCTTTGAAGTCTTCAGCTTCGATATACAATTCACGGCCAAACGGTAATGCTCGTTTGCCCATTTCTTCGATGTTCGGATGATTTGGCGCGTTAACCAACTCACTCTCGCCTTCAGGGTAGTTCTCTATCACCAATTTAATCGGATCTAAAACGGCCATGGCTCTTGCTGCTTTTTCGTTGAGTTCATCACGAACGCAAACTTCAAGCATGCCAATCTCAATCATATTTTCTTGTTTGGTCACGCCTACTCGGCTAATAAACTCAACAATGGCACCCGGTGTAAACCCACGGCGGCGCATACCTGCAAGAGTCGGCATTCTTGGGTCGTTCCAACCGCTAACAACATTGGTTTCAACCAACAAACCCAACTTTCTTTTACTCATCAGGGTATATTCAAGGTTTAAACGAGAAAACTCGGTTTGCTCTGGACGGTGACCCTCAAGTGTAATGTTTTCTAATACCCAGTCGTACAAACGACGGTTGTCTTGGAATTCAAGCGTACACAATGAATGGGTGATACCTTCAATCGCATCCGAAATACAATGGGTGAAATCGTACATTGGGTAAATGCACCACTTATCGCCCGTTTGATGGTGAGAGATAAATTTAATGCGATATAAAATAGGGTCGCGCATACACATGAATGACGAACTCATATCGATTTTGGCACGAAGTGAACACTCACCTTCTTTAAACTCACCGTTTCTCATTTTCTCGAACAACGCTAGGTTTTCTTCAGGCGTGGTATCACGGTAAGGGCTGGCTTTGCCAGGCTCAGTCAATGTACCGCGATATTCACGCATTTGCTCGGCGTTCAAAAAGCACACAAAAGCCTTGCCTTTGGTGATAAGTTCGACTGCGTACTGATGAAGTTGGTCGAAATAATTAGACGAATAACGGACC
>CALKGI010000173.1 GCA_938085045.1 uncultured Alteromonadaceae bacterium | reverse complement strand
AATTTAAAGTTTGGTCGTTAAACTGCAAAAGCAATTTAACTGGTTGTTTCATTGCCGAGGCAAATCAACGTGCTCAATGAATTCTGTGTTACATTTTGTCGTATAAGGCTTGCGCCTTATTTAACTGCGTGGAACTCAGTTTTCGTTAAGACTTCTTGTTCTCCGTTAGGAGAAAATGCGCATCTATGATGCAAATCGTTAGAAGTATTAATTACTGTGAGTGTCCACACAGATGATTGATTACTAATTGTTAAAGAACGTTCGCTGCGGGCCCTTGTTTGTAAGGAGTGTCCGTTGCGGGATGCGTATAATACGCTTCCAAATTTCTATGTCAACCACTTTATTTAAATTCTTTTTCGAAGTAAATTTCAGTGTTTAACCGGTCACTTAATCCGTATCAATTTGACTTGTTTAAGTCGCTTTGCCGTTTCAGTGGATGCGCATTATAGGCAGTTCGAATTTCATTGCAAGCGTTCTTTTGAATTAATTTGAAAAAAGATCTAATTGATCAATTTTGTCCGTTTATTGTCAAACTTTCCGCGTTTATTGTTGAATTAATGTTTGCATCGTTTGAACTTGCCGTTAATATTGACACGTTCTTCGTTTTAATCACTATTTACAATAATTCCATTTTTAAAAATTTTAAGGTATTCACATAATGTCCGCATTTCAATCCTCCATACTCTATTCAGTGCTTTTAGCCGTCGTCGGCTATTTTGTCATTTCGTTGCTGGGCCTGTCTTTAGACGCTCAAACCACTTTCGCTGCCGGTTTATTAATAGGTGGTGTGTTTATCGCCATCATTTCTAATTCTTCAAGAACGCCAAGTACTTCTACTACTTCACAAACTCAAGAAGTTCGAAGCGAAGAAACAGCAGAATCTAACGGCCCAACCAAAACAATCTATGTGGGTAACCTACCCTATAGAGCGAACGAAGCTGTTATCAAAGAATTGTTCGAAAAGTTTGGCTTTGTTCATTCTGTACGTTTGCTTAAAGACCGCCAAACAGGCAAACGTCGGGGTTTTGGTTTTGTTGAAATGGAAGAGGCCGCAGGTGCTAAAGCCATTGCAGCACTGAATGAATCTGAGTTTCAGCAACGTACGTTGAAAGTCAGAGAAGCGAAAGAACGTCCAGAAAAAGAAGCAAGTGACGAGCTTCAAGCTCAGTCTTAAAAACTTAATATCCGAGGCGGGTTATCCGCCTCATTTTTACATCTGTGCCAGACCCCTTCCTTGCCAAAACATCAAAAAGAATACACCAGAGTAATACCCGTTTCGGTATCGACACTTCTAATGTCTTCATCTGGTTTGGTATTATATTCGACATACAAAGAGACTTTCATCGCTAATCGACCATTGATGTCGGCAATCAAGGAAGATTCTAATTTCGATTTGGAATTGGCGCCACTGAAACTAGCATCAATAGTGATATCTTGCTTAAAACGCGTGGCTACTGTCAGTTGTTTTTCGTATTTGAAAGCGCCGTGAAATATGGTCCCTTGTTGTTTGTCTGAATTATCAAATTCATTCCATGTATAACCCGGGCCAATTTCAATGTCGACTGTGCTTGTTTTGTCTTCAAGCAAACGCCAGCCATAGCCCGTGACAGCGGTTATTTGATAATTGTAACCATTGAACCTTTCATCGTTATACGAACCCAACATAAAAAAGGTCTTGTTTGGCTCTTTTAGCTTATAGTTGCCTTGATAAGATAAAAATATCTGTTGTTCTGTGGTTTCGCGCTGTTTTTCGCCTTCGTCATCTTCAAATTGTGAACGTTGGTATTGAGCATCAACAACATACTCAGTACGCCACTCGGTAAATTCCTGTTCAACATTGATAGCTGTTTTGGCAGATACGGCATCGGTGTTACCCGTAGTGACGACCGCTCCTAGTTCAACGTCACCATGATAATTTCGTTTCGAATCAGCCAGTGAATTAAAACTACTGAAGATCATTAAAATAGTGGCGGCGATGGGTTGTAATTTCCTGCTGGTCATTATTATCAGTTGTGTAGTGTCGGTTGTTGATGGCGATTATTGTAATGCAAATTTTGAAGACAATCTGCCCTGAATCATTGCCAATAGAGTTTTAATTGACAAATGTTCGGACTATTTTGCAATGCTCTTACATTTAATAAAATTATGTGGCTATAATTCAAGACAATACGTTCAATACAGTGGTGAGTAACCGTCAATGGATTTAGTCAATTTTAGAGTGGGCGAAAAGTATATAGCCCTGAATATCCTCGATATTCTGGTAACCGAAAGATACCAAGAAGATTTAACCACAATCCCTACTGAGGATAAAAGCTTTCTCGGTGTTAAGGACTATGTAGGCACCCCTACCCCAGTATTTGACCTAGGGTTGATCATGAATAATGTTGTCACCCAACAGATGAATGCCAATTTGGTAGATGTTTTTGCTAAAGGTGAACGAGAGCATGTTCAATGGTTTAATGCACTAGAAGATACGTTAAAAAACGGTGTTGCCTTCTCTAGTGAAAAATCCCATCACAAATGTGAGTTCGGTACTTGGTATGATACTTTTACCATCGATGATGAAGATTTTTCGAGTTTACTTAAGCGGTTCGATGACCCGCACAAAAGGCTACATGGACTGGCCGACCGACTGATTGGTCTAAAAAATGCAAATCAGTTGGAGGAAGCCTTAAAGCTCTTTGAAGTAGAACGAGCGGGGACTTTTGTTCAGCTAAAACGGTTATTTGAAGATGCTCAACTGCAAGTCACTGAAAGCTACAAACCCATTATTGTGTATACTACCGTTGATGGCCGAACCCCATATATCGGTTTGTTAGTTGATAGTGTTGAAGACAGCGTTAACATTGATGATGGCGAAATAAAGTCACTAAGCAAAATCATGGAAACCGGCTTTAGACTCAATGAACAAACCCAAAAAATGCTCAACGGTATCGTAAAAATCAACAACAAATACAGCTTGATTATTGACTCAACTGCAATTTTCGATAAAGAAGAAGGCGCGGCCTAACCGCCAAGCCAATAGTCCATAAACTAAAAAAGCCCTCGTCAAGGAGGGCTTTTTTGTTGCTGTTCGACAAAACAATAGATTAATTAATAATTAGATGTCGCTTCGCGGGCAAAATCTTCGTTAATGTCAAACTCGTCAAAATGCATGGTTGATTTGTCGTCACCATCAATAATTCGAATGCTGTCATAGTCATAGTCATCTTCATCGATGTTCTGGGTGATGACTTGTTTGAAGTTTTCAGCAACTTTTTTCATTTGATTGGCCATGGCTTTGATGTGCTTAAGGTTAGGTTTCATCTGTTCAACCAAGGCTGTTATCTCATTTACGGCGGTTTCTTTTTCGTATTCAAACTCGTTGTTGTCATCATTTGAGTCACCGTCAAGCGCAGCAAACTTGCGTTCAATCATCTTTTCTACTGCCATTTCGAGCTTTTCGGCTTTGGCTTCTAGCTCTTCTTCCAATTCGTCCATAGGCCCTTCAGCTTCGTCGAACTTTATCTCCATGCTTTCTAACGCTAGATAGGCTTCATGCTCTTCATTGGTCATTTCGCGCGTTTCAACCACTTCGTGGTCTTTAATCAATTGGATCATCGGACGTTCACTGTCACCTGCCACTGCATGGGTAAAAGAAAGGGCACTGGCAAAAGTTAAGGCGACAACTGTGGTGGTTAATAGCTTTTTGAACATGGGCATCTCACTTGTGAATCATCTGAATTACTACTAAAGACGCGGCAAGTTGGAAAATAGTTTGGATTTAGTTTAATTATTTTTCTTTTATTTTATTCTTTTTGGCATTTTTATGGTCTTGCTGGGCAACAATGCGTAAAATGCGCCTTCGTTTAAATGGCAAGTTGTTGTGTTTTATTTATGTTTATCTCTGTTGAAAAAGCCATTTTAGTGACTGGCAAAAGTAAAAATGCACTGTACCGTCAAATGGCAAAAGGCAACATCAACTTTGTTCGCTGTACCAAAGGCAAAAGATTTCTTGAAGTAACTGAATTAAGACGTTTATATGGTGAGTTACTTAGTGAGCCAGTAGAGCCCACGCCAGAGTCTTTAGGACAGGTTCATGTTAATAACGATGAGTTATTGGCAGTGATTGGCCAGTTAGCACAACAGTTAAAAACGCTTGATGCCAAAGTTGATAAGCAAAATGATTTGATTGAATCGTTGATGACAGGTGCGCCGCAAGGATTATCTATTGCAGCAGTTATGCCTACAGCGCCAACGGCACCAGTTGTGGTTTTGGCAGATACGCCTGAGAGAGATCCGGAATGGCCCCCTTTCATCACGTGTTACGCTGATTTGGCGAAACGGGATGAAATCAAGGCTAAATATGAAAAGTAACAAAGGGCTATAAAGCCCTCTGATGTCAAAAATACACCTTATCGCGTCAATTTAATCAAATCAGTCACAATACCCGCTGCGGTCACATTTATGCCCGCACCCGGCCCACGAATAATTAATGGGTTGCTGTCGTGCCAATCTGAGCGGATGACAGCAATGTTATCAGCGGCGCAAATACCAACCAACGGATCGTTTGCTTCGCGAAAGCTTAATCCTACTCGGGCCTCAACCAATACCGTTTTATCACCATCTTGCTTGAACGATAATTCTCCGCAATAACACAGTTTCAATCCCTGAGCGTTAGCTTGCTGCCACTTTTGCTGCATATGCAAGTCAAGCTCGTTGCGGCATTTGGCGAATTCATCGGCTGGTAGGCTCAAAAACTCTGCCGGAATAAGCGGCGACAACTGAATTTGTTCAAGATCTAACGACAACCCCATGGTTCTAGCGATGATCAGCAGTTTGCGCTGCACGTCTTTACCCGACAAATCATCTCTTGGGTCAGGCTCTGTAAATCCTATCGCTTTTGCTTCGTCTACCACTTCACTAAAGGGCGTGCTGGTGTCGTATTGACTTAATATCCATGACAATGAACCAGAGAATATTCCATCAATTGATTTAATTTGGTCGCCAGCAATACACAAGTCTTCAATTGACTGTTGTATGGGTAAACCAGCACCACAAGTTGTGTTGCTTAACCATTGACAGTGATTGGTCGCGGCCAAGTGACGTAACTTATCATATTGGCCAGTCGGCAATGTTAAACCTAGTTTGTTGGCACTGACGATATGACGGCCTTTATCTAGGTGTGAACTGTATTGGTCGGTTACTACGCTACTGGCAGTAACATCAACAATAACAATTTGACTGTCGCCAATGCTTTGTAAATCTTGCTCGATATCAACACTTTTACGTGTGCTACCTAATAATGCCTGCTCTGCGGTTTCAAGGTTAACGCCATCGGCATCAAAAATGTAACGCTTAGAATTGCTGATACCAACAACCTTTAATTGGTTTTTAGCCCGGCGGTTGATGTTTTCTAGTTGATTAGACAAGATATCGACCAATTTTTTGCCAATGTTGCCGCAACCAACCAATACCAGCGATAAGGTCTTTTTAGCTGATAATGCACTTCGGTCACCCGCCGCATTAACAAAAATAGCTTGGTGAATTGACGAAACCAGCTGTACCGGATGTTTGTCGTTAACAACCGCACTAATTGCGCCATTGGTATCGTAGTGATACATCAACACGCCTTTTTGCGATTGTTCAATCAATGAGAAGTACGCTGATAAATGCTCACCGTGTTGCAGTAATTCGTAACCCACCAATGAGATAATCGACAAATCTTTGTTAACACTGAACTGGCAACTTTCGCCAGTTTGTTGTTGGGTAAGAATTTTGGCCACGGTTGTCTGGCTGCGCTCAGGCACACAAAAATTCAAAGTCAGATTATCACTCAACCAGCAATGCGTAGAGATTTGCTGTTGATTGATAATGTTAGCTAATGCTTCGTTAAGTTGTTCGTGTTTGGCGCTGTTAGCCCACTTAATGCTGAACAAGCAAACAGATTCTTTGAGCGCAATGGTTTTTGCACCTTGCCATTTAACTGGTTGAGTCAAAATAAGAGTGCCAGAATTTTCTTGCTGTATAGCCTGTGAGTTTCTGATCCGAATCGGGATATTGGCGTCTTGCAAAGGTTTGAGGGTTTTTTCATGAAAAACCGGAGTACCGAGATTGGCCAACGCTGTGGCTTCGTTTAAACCCAGCAGCGGGATCACTTTGGTTTGCGAAAACTGGTTAGGGTCGGCGCTAAACACACCGTTCACATCAGTCCACAAGTAAACCATTTTGGCCACTGCCAGTTTTGCAACGATAGTTGCAGAAAAATCACTACCGTTGCGGCCAAGAAGTACGGTTTCACCTTGGTTATTGCTGGCAAGATAACCGCTGATCACTGCCAATGAATTGGCAAAATCACTTTGGCAACGACCAAATAATACCTGGCTTTTTTGCCAATCGATTAGCGTATCACCTTTAGATTGACATTCTGGCGAACTATTTTCGTCTGCCACATACACAAAGTCACGAGAGTCGACGCGTTGACAGTTAATACTGCGCTCTTTGAGAACCGCACAAACCACTCGGGTAGACCACAATTCACCATAACCGATGATATCGGCCGGATTAAAGGGTTGTCCACAAATTGCGCGAGAGAGTAAAAACTCAATGCGCTGTATATCGTTTTGCAGCTCATTGATCAGCGCCTGAGCTTCATCTGGCGCTAATAAATCACTGATAATACCTTGTTGATAGTCGCGCACTGCACTGCAATCGGGCTTGAACTCGGCCGATTGCTGACGTCCTTGACAAGTTGAAACCAAGTCAAACAGCAAATCGGTGGTGTTACCCATAGCCGACAGAATAATAAAGTCGTTAGGGTAACAGTTTTGCTCAATAATATTGGCCACCTGTTTGATGGCACGGGCGCAGCGTAAGCTGCTACCGCCAAATTTATGAACCGCCGGGTGTCCTGCCTTTTCTTCAAGCAATTGGGTCTGCTTTAACAATGCGGCGTTCTGGTCAATGACCGAATCAACAAGATTCATGGCTCAGTTCCTCGCTGTTGCTAACTTCGCTTGGCAATGAAGATAATGCCAGCGCTTTTTTAAGGTCTTCAAGTAAGTCTTCAGCAAGTTCGATACCCACAGAAACACGAATCAATTGTCCGGTGATACCAGCACGAATTTGCGCAGGTTCGTCCATCGCGGCGTGAGTCATGGTGGCCGGGTGACAAATCAAACTTTCAACACCACCCAGCGATTCTGCCAGCGAGAACATTTCTAGCTGCTCAAGGAAACGGGCGATGTCATAACGTGTTTCGTCTAGTTCAAAGCTGACGATAGCGCCAAAACCTTGCTGTTGTTTTTTGGCTATTTCGTGGTTCGGGTGAGTTTTAAGGCCCGGGTAATAAACTTGTTTAATGCCTTCATGTTTGTCGAGAAATGCCACTATCTCGTCGGTATTTTCTTGATGCTGACGGATACGAACAGGCAAAGTACGCAAACCACGTAAGGTCAAGAAGCTGTCAAATGGTGAACCGGTAATACCCAAACAGTTGCCCCACCACGCCAGTTTTTCAGCAACTAATGGGTCTTTGCTGATAACACCGCCGCCAACAACATCGCTATGACCGTTGATATATTTGGTTGTAGAGTGAACCACAATGTCGGCACCAAGATTCAGCGGTTGCTGTTGTACTGGAGATAAAAAGGTGTTGTCGACTACCGTCAAACAACCGATATCTTTGGCAAGACCAGCTAATTTTTCAATATCAACCACTCGTAGCAACGGGTTGCTAGGTGATTCAATCCATAACATTTTAGGACCTTTGTCTAACGCTGCTTGCAAAGCAACTTCGTCAGTTTGGTCAACGTAAATCAATTCAAATTGTCCGCGTGCAGCAAGGTTAGTGAACAAGCGATAGCTACCACCGTAACAATCGTGCGGGGCAATCAAAATGTCGCCCGGGCTCAACAATTGTAATGGTAAGGATACTGCTGACATGCCGCTTGAAGTGACAGTTGCGCCTGCACCTTGCTCTAAATCAGCCAATGCGCCTTCGAGACCACTACGGGTAGGATTGCCTGAACGCGCATAATCATATTGACGCGGTTTACCAAAACCTTCGAAGCTGTAATTACTGGTAAGGTAAATAGGTGGCGTGATCGCACCATGTTGGGTGTCGGTCTCAATACCTGAACGAACCGCTGTAGTCGCAAAATGAGTCATGGCAATCTCCTAATATCGTATTAAATAAGTTTGTTGGGCATAGTCTGGCACAAGCCTTTTATCCCTTTAGATTTTAAGCCGTTTAGCCGTCTATCTATCTTTACGTACATAATAGCGAATTATTGATTGCTGTCAACGCTTATTTGAATATTATTCTTGTGTAAGGTGCATTTAATTCATATTGCAGATGCAATATTGTACAGAGGGGGTTGGGGGGCTTAGTTAAGGGCTGGAGGTATTTGGGGTGGGGCTTCGTTAGAGGCTGGAGGAACGGAGGCTAGCAACAGGGGACAGAGCAGTTGTCAAAAACATGGAACGGCTTCGCGTTCTCAGTTTTTGCAATCTGGTCTGTCCCCGGCTGGTGGTGGCGAAGGGCTGCACAAACCTAGGCTTGAGGTGGCTAGGGACTGCACCAGCTGGGGTCAGTGCTAAAAAAATTTTGTGGACAGCTTGCCTGTCCCTGCATTTTTTTTGCTTTGACCCCCTTGCGGAGCCTCCGTACCTCCAGCCCTTAACGAGGCCAGTTTTACTCAGCGCTGTACTTCAACTC
>CALKGI010000172.1 GCA_938085045.1 uncultured Alteromonadaceae bacterium | reverse complement strand
GCACAAAAACTTCAGCGACAGCGCAACGCCAGACATTGATTATTACTACGACCCAAACGGCAATGTCACCGATGTGAACAGCGGTCCAACGCAGTGGTCGTACAAATACAACACACAAGGTCAAACGACTGATGAAACCTTGAAACTGGACAACCAAACCTTTGATTTGAAATACGGTTACGACTCGCTCGGCAACCAATCTAGCTTAACCTATCCATCGGGCAGACAAATCAGCTATGCGCCTAACGCCCTTGGCCAACCCACCAAAGCGGGTGAGTTCGCAACGGGCGCAAGCTATCACGCCAACGGCACCCTCACCAATTTCACCTATGGCAATGGGCTTAAATACAGCCTGACGTTAAACAGTCGTCAACTACCAGCACAGCTTAAAACACTCCGGGGCAGCACTGCTCTATCACACCTGCAATACGCTTATGATGCTAACGGCAATACCAGTAGCATCACTGACCATAAAGACAACCGATACAGCATCACCATGGGTTACGATGGCCTCGATAGGTTAACCTCGGCAGGTGGTAAATGGGGCGCATCAACTAACTTCACCTACGACACCATGGGCAACATCACCAGCAAAAACCTCGGTAGCATGGCGGTGAGTTACGTTTACGACCCAACCACTAAACGCTTGAATTCAGCCAGCGTGACGGGCAGTAAATCCAAGAACTACAGCTTTACCTACAACAAAAAAGGTGCAGTGCTTAACACGGGCAGTGTGCAACTACCAAGAAACCAAGCTGGGCAAGTGACTGGCACAGGTGGTCATACTTATATTTATGACGGTAGCGGCAAAAGAGTCAAAGACACCAAAAACGGCAAGCATCGTTACAGCATCTATGACTTATCAGGCCGAATGATTTATCAATGGGACCAGCAAACCGAAACCATCACCGACTACATCTTCTTAGGCAAAGAACGGGTAACAGAAGCCCAAGTTTCATTAGGAAATGGCAGCCAAAATGTGGATAATACTAACGTTGGTTATACGGGACATCAGTGGGATAAAGACGCTGGTCTCAACTATATGCAGGCGAGGTATTATGACCCATTGCTAGCGCGGTTTTTAAGTAATGATCCGGTTGGGTTTAGGGATATTCATAGCTTTAACCGCTATGCCTATGCTAATAATAATCCATATAAATACACCGACCCTGATGGTGAAATACCATTAGTCGTTATTGCAATTTGGTTATTGAAAGAAGCAGGTGGTGAGGTATTTGAACAAGTAACTGGAGTCCCTGCACCAACGGTAAAAAACCTTAGCAAGTTTGCTGCGAAAAAATTAATGAGGCAAACACTCAAGAATCGTAAAAAATTAGAAGGTGTATACAAATTTGAGGAAGGAAACCAAAGCTATGTTGGTCAATCGCAAGATGTGTTGAAGCGTTTGCAGCAGCATGCAGGCACTGGCAAGTTGGCCAAGGATAAAGTGAACAGTCTAAAAACGAAAGAAGTTGCTGGTGGGAAAACCTCAAGAGAGAAATCAGAACAAAAAGCCATAAATAGTCTTACAGACAATGAAGGTGCAAAGTCAGCCAAAGTGTCAAACAAAAAGAACCCAATTGGTTCTAGTCGACAAAGCGAAACCAGTAGGGTTCAAAGCAAGCAGGAGAGCAACTGGCTTAATTAGACAAAGTTACAACACGAGATTGACCAATAAAATAAATTCAATCATTTATTAACAAAGATGTGTGACTAAAAATGAAAAAAAATTTGAATTACGAAATTTTAGGCAACGAAAAGGATGGCTGGTGTCTTAATCTACTTGGTGCGTGGTGTTCAGAAATAGCACAAGTTATGGTGAAAGAGAATATTTCATCGTTACTGTTGAAAAGATCAATTGGATGGTGTGACAGTGACCTCTCATTTTTGTCAGATGTACCTTATATTAGAAAACTCTGCCTTTTCGCTGGAGATTTACTTGACCTGTCACTGCTAAATAACCTCACACAATTGGATACGCTTTATTTGGAATGCCCTGCTGCGAAGATTGGGCCGGACTTCTCCGCTCTAACAAGATTAAAAGATCTCAGAGTGGATTGGAAACCATGCTACATGTCTCTTTTTGAAAACGAGAACATATCATATTTACATATACAAGGTTTTAAGGAACAAGACTTACGACATTTAGCGCAGTTAACATTCCTCAATGATTTAGTCCTAATTGGCGGTTCTATAAATTCGTTGGATGGGATTCAATCACTGACTAAGCTGTCAACTGTTATGCTTTATCAATGTACCAAACTGCAATCTATTGGCGATATTGTTAACTGTAATACTCTTACGGAAGTTCGAATTGAGAGCTGTAAGAAAATTACGGATATGGAGAAACTGTTGGAACTAACATTTATCGAATCCCTAGTACTTGAAAGGAGCGTAAACATAAAGACGATTAAAGGGATAGGCCAGTTTGATAAACTTAGAAAATTAAGAGTTTGTGATACATCAATAGTAGATGGTGATATGTCTGAATTATTAGTTCTAAAGGACGTGGACATTTTTTTCAGTAATAAGAAGCATTATTCACACAAGTTAATCGAGATAAAGAAAGCAAACGGCACTTATTCTGATTGGTGGGATTCAGATTGGGATTAAAATGAAGGAAAAGGGTCAAGAAAAGGGGGTCAAGCAGCATATCTAATACTACTTTCGGTAAATTTGGTGTTTTCAGTATAATCAAACTGTTAAGTGCAACTTGTTGACTAGCTTGGTCGATGATGGTGCCTAGATAAAAAGTATTATAAAAGCTACAGGCCCCTTTATTTAAGGGCAACAAGCGTAAAGTCAGCGACAACCGCAATAACGAAACG
>CALKGI010000171.1 GCA_938085045.1 uncultured Alteromonadaceae bacterium | reverse complement strand
GTGGGGTCTTTGTCTTTGTCGTTATTATCCAGTTCATCGACTTGGCTGGTAACAAAGTCTTCAGTAGCCATGCCAGTCAACGCAATATTATGTGCTTGGTTCTGCTCAGTCACAGTAATGGTTTTGTTGATTTGGTCAAAGTTGGCCGCGGTGATTAATTCATTGGTCGGGTCTTTGTCTTTGTCGTTATTGTCCAGTTCATCGACTTGGGTGGTAACAAAGTCTTCAGTGGCCATGCCAGTCAACGCAATATTATGTGCTTGGCCCTGCTCGGTAACAGTAATGGTTTTGGTGATTTGGTCAAAGTTGGCCGTGGTGATTAATTCATTGGTGGGGTCTTTGTCTTTGTCTTTATTGTCCAGTTCATCGACTTGGGTGGTAACAAAGTCTTCAGTGGCCATGCCTGTCAATGCAATATTATGTGCTTTGCCTTGATCGGTAACGGTAATGGTTTTTGATTGTTGATCAAAACTGGTGGCGGTGATCAACTCGTTGGCTGGATCCTTATCTAGATCGCTGTCAGCCACATTGGCCAACTCGCTATCAACATATCCTTTGGTGGTCAAATGACCGTCTTGAGTCGGCGTATCAGCGATCACATTGCCTGATACTTCTAGCTTTGCATTTGGATTATCAGTGCCAATGCCGACATTGACTTGTGTAGTGACCTTGTCAGCGCCATCAACCCACTGGGGACTGGTCGTTGACTGGTCAAGGTAAAAAGTGAATTTGCTGTTAACAGGGGTCAATTTACCACTATTATCCTCAATAGAAGCAGAGATCAAATGATCACCATTAGCTAATTCAGTAGGTATAGGGCATGTAATAAATGATAACCCGGGTACGGAACAATTGCTGGTGATGTCGACGCTATCAAGGAATACTTTTATGCTATCAAGGTTAACCCCAACATCATCAGCGTAGCTAATGGTTATTTGTGCTGGTGGCGTCTCGATATAGATTTGGTCGGTGGGTTCTACCACGGCAATTGAAGGGGGCGCCAAATCAAATGTTTTTGATAGGTTAATGATCAGTGAAGGCGGTTGTTCACTTTCTTTGGATTGGAATAGAATGATGCCCGGGCTGCCTTCTTCTGTTTTTTTTATGATCCAGCCATAGTTGGCCATATTCAAAGCGATAAACTGTTGAATATCGTTTAATACATTAAACTGAACTTTGCTGACGGAGGCAGAGGACACATCTTTATCGTCAGTGGGGGTGGCAGAAAAATTACCACCACTCCATGCATTGGTACATTGAATGTCGGAACAATTCCAAGTGACAGAGGATTCTTGCCAATCTGTGATTAGTGGGGTTATATCGATGGTTCGAAGTGTCGGTTTACCTTTCGTCGGCCATTCTCCATTATTTAAATTGACTGTAAACTCTACTACCGCAGAGTCAATATCTGCCACCGTAACTTGATTATCCATCAATGGTGTGAGGTCAAATTTAACCAAGCCCCTTGAGGTACTGGCTTGCGGTTTAACATCAATCGTTGGGAGGAATCCTTGAGGCAAATCTGGAGATGATGCGATGATCGTCGAATCAGCTATTGGTTTTAGTACAACTGTTTGGGCATTCGTTGTAGTGGCAGTTATACCAAGTAGTAGTAAGCCATTTAATAATAGTTTTTTCATTAATAATTCTTTTTAATATTTGTTATATGGAATGTAAGTTCGTCACCTTTTTAGGTGACAAACGTAAAAAGCTGGGGGAGTATATACGCGGTGATAACATCATTGTAATAATGTTATGGACTATTAAACGGGTTTAATAGATTACTTGAGGTGAAAAGTGGTAAATAACAATGTCTTATGTTTGTTTTCTGGCCTCTCTCCTAACAAAACAAACTTTTGCGGCTCAAATCAAGCATCATGATCATCCAATTGGCATCGGGCCATAACTTTGATGGTGTGGCTTTGCCCAAACATTTATAACCAATGCGCTCTAACGGTGCCACGCGCCAAGGTGGGCACATTAAAAAGGCTGTTTTGGCGTTGAGTATTCTGGCCTGTTGCAGCCTGATTTGGTCAAACAGTTTGCCAAGGTTTTTACCGCGACAACCCTCTAATAATACTAGCCGGGTGAGGGTGGCAACGGGGGCAGGGCAAGAGAGTTCGCTATGCATGTAAGCTGTTGGTGATTCAGCTAGGTCATCAAACAAATTAAGTCTTGCTGTGCCCACCATTATCCCATCATGGTAAACGGCCCAGATAATGGCATTGTCATCATTGGCATCAAGCATACTGTTTGAATCGCCTGAGTTTGACATATCTAAGCCTTGATCAAACCAGACTTTGTAGCGCAATTGACCGACCTCACGCATAAAATCGTTGTCAGTTTCTTTACTGGTGTTGATGGCTTTTATCAAAAAACCTTGTGGCAACTTAATGTCTGTATTGGTAACAACTAAAGTGTCAAGCTGTTGTAATTTGTCATTTTTCATGGCGCTATTCGTGAAAGTGCTTAGTTTTTCGAACAGTACAATAAGTGTTTTATTGTGTCAATATTGCGCTGTTATAGCATTTAGCGACAGCATGACGAGAGTCCCTAACGTTGAGTTTACATAAACCTTCAAACATCAAATTTTGTTACGATTTACCAAAGTCAATCAACTAACAATTTCGATCTTTGTCTGCCATGGTTTAAGGACCTCAATTGGTTCGAACAATTCAAACACTGTAATTAAAACCCCGTGAAATATCAGCAAAGGATTAAATCATGAAAAAGGCACTTCTTGTCGTCGCCATCATCGCTCTGGTTGGCGCTACCGGATTTTACTATAAATCAAAACAAAGCAGTGGACCCAAGGCGATGAAGATTGACAGCGCTAAGGTAGAAAAAGCGCAAATCATTCAAAAGGTCAACGCCACTGGCAAAATCCAGCCCAAAACCCAGATTAATATCAGCGCCGATGTCAGTGCTAAGATAATCCAACTGCATGTTGCTGAAGGTCAGTGGGTTGACAAAGGCACTTTGTTAGTTGAATTGGACCGCGAAAAATACCTCGCTAGCGTTGAATCTCAGCAAGCCAACATTCGTGCAGCACAAGCCAATGCGGTGTTGGCCAAAGCCAATAAAGCACAGGCCGAGCGCGTTTGGAAACGCTCTAAAGAACTGGTCGCAAAAAAGCTCGAGTCTCAATCGGACTTAGATGCTGCGCATTCTGGCTACCAAGTAGAAGTGGCCCGTTATGACTCTGCAATGGAGCAGGTCGAACAAAGCCGGGGCGTGCTCAAACGTGCTGAAGATGATTTGTCTAAAACCACCATGTACGCGCCAATGTCGGGCACCATCAGTAAGCTCAATAAAGAAGCAGGCGAAATCGCTATTGGCTCGCAATTTCAAGAAGATGTGATCATGACCATTGCTAACCTCAATGCCATGGAAGCGCTGGTAAA
Organism: uncultured Alteromonadaceae bacterium; assembly: GCA_938085045.1. Lineage (GTDB taxonomy): Bacteria > Pseudomonadota > Gammaproteobacteria > Enterobacterales > Alteromonadaceae > JABSOG01. The sequence continues at coordinate 4,044 of CALKGI010000171.1, read as the reverse complement.
TGTGGATGAAAATGACATTATCGCGATTAAACTCGGCCAAGATGCCGAGATTGAAGTGGATGCTTTAGCGGGCATCACAATCATTGGCAAAGTATCTGAAATTGCACCAGCGCCATTGCGGCGCAAGCCGGGGCCAACAATCAAAAAACCGAGTTTGAAGTCAAAATTGCAGTGGTAGGTGATAACAGTAATCTTAGACCTGGCATGACTGCCAGCGCCGACATTATTACCGAGACTCGTGATGATGTGTTAAGTGTGCCAATTCAATCGGTTACTGTGCGCACTTTAGCCCAACTCACCGAAGATGATGCTTTTAAAGACAAAAAATATACAGCCGGTAAAGATGGTTTTGTCGAAGTGGTGTTTGTTGAAAAGGCCGAAAAAGTGACCGCCATACAGGTTAAAACCGGTATTCAAAGCAATGAGTTGATAGAAATCACCGATGGCTTGGCGCTTAACGATACCGTTGTTACTGGCAGTTATCGAGCTATTTCACGAGATTTGAAAAACGGCACTCTTGTTGACAGCAAAAAAGACAAAGACAAAGGCAAAGATACCAAAACGGCAGGGGAATAAGCGGATGTCATCTGATGATTTGGCCACTGTGCCGCTTGCCGATGGCGTAATACTGTCTATCGAGAATGTCACTCGCACCTATGTTATGGGTGATGAAGAAGTTCATGCCCTCAAAGGGGTTTCTATCACCATCAATAAGGGTGAATATGTGGCCATTATGGGCCCGTCTGGGTCAGGTAAATCTACCCTTATGAATATGATTGGTTGCCTGGATGTGCCATCGACAGGTGAGTATATTTTAGAAAACCAAGCTGTGAGTGCCATGAGTGAAGATCAGCTTGCAGAAATTCGCAACGAAAAAATCGGCTTTGTATTTCAGACGTTTAACTTGGTGCCTAGGGTGACGGTTTATCAAAATATTGAACTGCCATTGATTTACAAAGGCGTTGCCAAAAGGCACCGCCGTAAAATCGTTGAAAAAGCCATTGAAGCGGTGGGTTTGGGTGAGCGGGCCAAACATAAGTCTAATGAACTGTCGGGCGGACAGCGCCAAAGGGTAGCAATAGCGCGGGCGCTGGTTTGCGAGCCTGCGATCATCTTAGCCGATGAACCTACGGGTAACTTAGATAGCTCTACCGGTAAGGAGATCATGGCGCTGATGGACGGTTTGCACAAAAAAGGCCATACCATTATTTTGGTCACACATGAAGACGATATAGCAGAACACGCCAATCGCACCATTCGGCTAAGGGATGGATTGTTAGAGAGCAGCGGTTGAACTAGTTATCGTCCATTAGCTTGAGGTTTATATCATGACTTTTTTTATGGATGCGGGTGAGTCCTTTAAAATCGCCCTAGGGGCCATAGTGGCCAACAAAAGCCGGGGGGCTTTGACTGCTCTTGGCATTATTATTGGCATTGTGGCAGTTATCACCACTATGACTGCGGCCAATGGTTTGAAAAATACCTTTCGCGAAACCTTCGCCTCTGTGGGGGCCGATGTGGTTTACGTGTCAAAAAGGCCTTGGGTGCAGATGGGCCGTGGTTTTCAATTTCGTAATCGCAAAGACATCAGTTTAGCCGCCAGCGACAAGCTTCAAGAGCGTTTGCTTGGCCGGGGTGTGGTTAACCCAAGCATCAGTGGCAATCAAAGTCTTAAATATCGCTCAAAAGTCCTCGATGGTATCACTATTACTGGCACGACCGACAAGCAGATTATTGTCTCAGATATGGTTCCTGAATCTGGGCGGTTTTTAACGCCTTTTGATGTGGCCTACAAAAAAACGGTGACAGTCATAGGCTCTGGCATTGCCGAGAGTTTGTTTGAGCAAACCAATCCCATTGGCAAAGAGATTAAAGTGGGTCGCTATAAATTTACCGTGATTGGCGTGATGGAAGAACAAGGGGGCAGCTTTTTTGGTGGCCCTGATTTTGACAGGCAAATTTATATTCCCATCACCACGTTTGGCAAAACCATTGGATTTAATGGCGGACGAGCCAATGTCAATATTGCCATAAAAGCACCGTCGGCCGAAGCGATGAGCACCTTCGAATATGAAGTGATTGGTGAAATGCGCAAAATTCGCGGCTTAAAACCCACCGAAGATGATGATTTTTCGATTAACAAACTCGACACCCTACTTGATTCGTACAACAGCATGATGGGCGTGGTGGTATTGGTTGGTTTGGTGATCACCGGCATTTCGTTGTTTGTTGGCGGTGTTGGCGTGATGAATATTATGTTTGTTTCGGTCACCGAACGGACCAAAGAGATTGGTATTCGTAAAGCCATTGGGGCTAAGCGGCGCAGTATCTTGCTACAGTTTTTGTTTGAGTCGTCGACCATCTGTTTGTTTGCCGGGATTATTGGTTTGATCATCGCTCAGATATTGACAGAGATCATTAATAAACTGCTGATGCCCGCCAGTATTTCGCCTTTTATCATTGTTGTCGCTTTGGTGGTTTCTGTGATGGTGGGGGTGCTTTCAGGATTTGTCCCAGCTTATCGAGGGGCGAAACTCAATCCGATAGACGCCTTACGATATGAGTAAGTGTGCTATGAATAAAAGCGTTACGTTTACAGTTTTAGTGTGGAGAATGCCAAAATGATAAGAGATACTTTTTTAATGTCACTCGGTGCTATTCGCAACAACAAGTTGCGTTCATCGTTAACCTTGTTCGGCATCATATTGGGGGTTGCTTCAATCATTGGCGTTATGACCGCGATATCTGTGGTACAAAGCACCATGGAAGCCGAAATGACAGTGCTGGGTACGCAAACCTTTCAGGTGCAAAAATGGCCTAATGGTTTTAGCTCTGATGCACAGCGGCGAGAGGCAATGAAGTGGCCTCCAGTAACTGTTGAAGAGGCGCAGTTGATTCGTGACAACGTTAAATCGGTCGACCTTGTTGGCACTGAGTTTTGGGATTTTGGTAAAACTGTGTCGTTTAATGGTTATACCAAAGAATCGCCGATAACCCTATGCGGTGGTTCACCTGAATATCCCGAGAACAATACACACTATGTCGAATTGGGACGAAACTTGTCGCGCATGGATATGCTGGCGGCCAGAAGGGTGACGGTTATAGGCCATTCTCTTGCGGCCGAATTATTTCCGTTCACCGACCCAATCGGTAAAACCATTCGTGTCGATAACCGTAAATACGAAGTTATTGGCGTCTTCATTAAAAAACAATCAGCGTTTGGTGGCCCATACGAAACTATGGCGTTGGTGCCGGGTTCAACCTACACCAAAATCTATGGCGCGGTTGGCAGACGAGGATTCCCCCGTTCGGCCAATGTCACTATTCACTCTAAAACCCCAGAATTGCTTGATGACGCCATCGAAGAAACCCGTCAGGTGTTAAGAAGAGCGCGAAAACTCAAGCATAACGAACCTGATAATTTTTATTACTTCACCAGCCTAAGCCAAATAGATAATTTCAATAAAACCACCCTAGGCGTAAAAATTGGCGCTTTTGTGATGGGCACTGTCACGCTAATTGTTGCAGGCATAGGTATCATGAATATTATGTTGGTATCGGTAACCGAAAGGACCAAAGAGATTGGTATTCGCAAATCTTTAGGGGCTAAACGGCGCAATATATTGCTGCAATTTTTGCTAGAGGCTATGGTTTTGTGTAATGTCGGCGGGGTGATAGGAATTGTGCTCGGCTTTGGCTTGGGTAATGTCATGACTCTGATGACGAGCTTTGAAACTCATGTGCCAATCGAGTGGGCCTTTATCGGCATGGCGTTTTGCTCGGCGATAGGTATGATTTTTGGCATGATACCAGCGATTAAAGCTTCTAAGCTTAATCCGATTGAGGCGCTGGCGTATGAGTGACGAGATCAGCACCGGCTGGGGTCAGTGCAAATTAAGGTTCGTGGACAGCTTGCCTGTCCCTAACCTTAATTTGCTTTGACCCCTTTGCGAAGCCTCCGTACCTCCAGCCTCTAACGATGTCTCAACCTTAATTTGCTTTGACCCCGTTGCGAAGCCTCCATTTCTCCAGCCCTTATCGAAG
>CALKGI010000170.1 GCA_938085045.1 uncultured Alteromonadaceae bacterium | reverse complement strand
CTGAACAATTTTTTGGCTAATAAAACGCCCTACCTGCTGCACTTCCATCGAGTGAGTCAAGCGAGAACGTACAGCGGCGTTGCGTTCAAGCGGAAAAACCTGAGTCTTTTGCTGCAAACGGCGAATGGCGGCACTGTTAATAATACGGCCCCTGTCACTTTCAACACCCACTTGCAGTTTACCCGGTGCACCCCATGGGCGCTTGGCTGAGATTTTTGTGTTGAAATCTAAATCTGACATGGCTTTAACAACCTGATATTACTTAATTTGTCACACATTAACATATAGTTCGTGTAAAGTATCGGGCACTTTAATATCAGCTAGAAGGCCGAAATAAATGGGTATTAACCGTTTCAATCAGGTATTGTTAGGCGCCGCGCTTTTACTCGGCGGGCAGTTATCTGCCAATGCACAAATCAGCATCATTCACGCAGGCAAGTTGTTGGCAGTACCCGGCAAGGGCGTCACCAATAATCAAACCGTTGTTGTAAAAGACGGGCTGATCTCCTCCGTCGAACCGGGTTTTAAAACCGCAGCGCAATTAGGGTTCAATACTGACGAAGTTACCGTACAAAACTTACGTAATAGCTTTGTTATGCCGGGTTTAATTGACATGCATACCCACATCACCGGCGAGCGAGACCCAGCAAAAAACCGCCATGAATGGACCACCCGTTATGAACAAGATGCGGCATTTGCCGCCATCCCTCATCTAAACACTACTTTGATGGCGGGATACACAACCGTAAGAAACCTCGGCAGCGACTATAAATTAATGGCAGCCATTAAACGGGCCATTACTAAAGGTTTAATCAAAGGCCCGAGAATTGTCGCAGCAATGTCGTGGGTAACCCCCACCGGCGGCCATGGTCAAAGACACGGTTATAGAACAGACATTGAAGCTGCTTTTGAGCAATCGCTAGGCGTTTGTGATGGTGCAGACGACTGCACCAGAGCCGTACGCTCTTTGGTCCGAAATGGTGCTGATGTTATCAAAATCACTGCAACCGGCGGCGTTTTGAGCAATACCAATGCCGGTGTTGGGCAACAATTAACTGATGCTGAGCTTGAGGCAATTGTAAAAACAGCGCACAGTCTAGGCAGAAAAGTCGCCGCCCATGCTCATGCAGCCGATGGCATAAATGCAGCCCTTCGCGCAGGTGTCGATTCTATCGAACACGGCTCTTATCTTGATGATGAATCAGTGAAATTGTTTAAAAAATCAGGTGCCTATTTGGTCCCAACCCTACTGGCTGGCGTATCTGTTCATGAAGAAATGTCGGTCAACCCAAACATTCCAAAACCTATTATCGACAAAATTAAAATGGTGGTGCCCGCTATGGCTGCCTCTTTTACCAGAGCGCTTAAAGCCAACGTTAATATCGCCTTTGGCACCGATGCAGGCGTAGGCAAACATGGCACCAATAGCCGCGAGTTTGAATTGATGGTTGAACATGGCATGGACAATGAAACCGCGCTCAAATCGGCCACTATAAATGCTGCCAAGCTGCTAGGTCTGTTTGATACCATAGGCACACTTGAGAAAGGTAAAGCTGGCGATATTATTGCGGTAGAGGGTGACCCTTTGAATGATATTAAGGCAATGATGGATGTCAAGTTTGTGATGAAGGGTGGCGAAATTTATAAGTAACCCGGCACGAAACGTAGGCGAGGTTTCAACCTCGCTCTTTACCCTGCTCATGCAGCGCCGTTATCGCCTTATGCTGCTTTTCAATCAGGGCATTATATTTCTTCGACAACGCTTCTATCGCCTCATCTTTTTCTTTTATGGTATGAAAGCGGGTTTGTTGCAGTTGGGCAAACTCTTTGGCCATTTGCTCTTTGTAGCGCGCTACTTTCGCTTCATGGCGTGCAATACCGCGAGATTTGTCCTGCGCTGCTACGTAACTATTAACCTCTTGCTGGCGTTTGGTATTTCTATCGCGACCCGCTGTATCTGGCCGGCCCTGCGACATCTTTACTGTGACAACATTGGCGTCATCACCACAGCTCAATTGTGAGAAAGTGACAACGCCATCTTTTTCACACTTGAACATGCTGTTTTTCGGTTTTGTTTTTTTAGGCGGGGGGTCTTGCGGTTTTTTGGTATTGGTGGCAGCCACAGCCACTGGCGATAATGCCAACGCTGTGACTAATATGACTGTCTTTTTGATGCTCACCAGCTTACTTATCTTCACTTATTTTAGAGCCAACCGCACCGGTTTGGTCACGATATTTGGCGTCTTTTTTGATGTTGTATGGGTTCGCCGCAGGGCCTGACATGGTTTCAAAGTTCAGAGCGCCAATTTTCATTCCCGGTCTTAACGCCAGTGGCAATTTGCCGCTGTTGTAAAACTCTAATACGATATTACCCGACCAGCCCGGATCGATTCTATGCGCTGTTACGTGCACCATTAAACCCAGCCTTGCTAATGAAGAACGACCATCAAGCCAGCCAACAATGTCTGCCGGTAAGGTGATGGATTCAAAAGTAATGGCCAGCGCCAATTCACCCGGGTGGAGAAAAAACGGATCGCCATCATTAACCCAAATTTCGTCGCTCATGATATTCGCCATGGCTTGGTCGACTTCTTCGCGGGGTCCGCTCAAATCAACATAAGGCGCAACGTGATCGTTAAATACTCTAAACTTGTTACCCAGGCGAATATCTAAAGTGACGCCGGAGATCAAATCATGGTTCGGCTTTGGCTCTACGCCAATGCGGCCATCTTCGATGTACTTGATGATGTCGGTATCACACAATCTCATAGTTTTTTAGTCATCTATAAAGGAAATTTCAGGGCCGCTTGAAGCGGCATTATTTTGTTGTGTCAAAACCAATTGCTCAATCAGTTTTTTGGCAATATCGCGGTAGATATCAGCCATTGGGCCGTCGGTTGTCACTGTTGGCGTGCCATTATCGCTATTTTCACGATTAATTTGCTGTAGCGGAATTTGCCCAAGCAATTCGGTGCCATGGTCTTTGGCCATGGCTACAGCGCCATCTTTACCAAAGATATGTTCTACACTGCCACACTTGCTGCACTGAAAATGACTCATGTTCTCGACAATGCCAAGCACCGGGATATTCACCTTGCCAAACATAGCCACGCCTTTTTCAGCATCGGCCAATGCAATATTCTGCGGAGTGGTAACAACCACAGCGCCTGTGCATGGGAATTTTTGAGAAATGGTCAGTTGGATATCACCTGTGCCCGGTGGCATGTCGACTATCAAATAATCGAGTTCACCCCAGTTGGTTTCGCCAATCAATTGCGATAATGCAGAGCTTGCCATTGGGCCACGCCATACGGCGGCATCTTCTGGGTTAATCAAAAAACCAATAGAGTTAACTTTAATGCCGTATTTGCTCAGTGGTTCCATGACTTTACCATCGAGCGACGTCGGGCGTTGACCTTGCATACCCATCATTAATGGCAAAGATGGGCCATAGACATCAGCGTCGAGCAAACCCACTTTTGCCCCCGGATTTTCTCCGCTGGGCTGCGACAATGCCAAAGCTAAGTTAACTGCGGTAGTAGATTTGCCTACGCCGCCTTTGCCCGAAGCGACAAGAATAATGTTATTGATTTGTTTATAGCAGGGAGTTTGTGCTTGCATAAGTAATTTTAAGTAACTTTTTATGTCTTTAAAGACAATTGGCAGGTGAAATATAACTGCGGATTATGTAACATCCCTTGCCTTATCTCCAGCTTTTTCTATTTTGGTGCTGATAAATTAAACGGAAACCCAGCAAACATGACAAAACGTAAAATATTAGTCACTAGCGCATTACCATATGCCAACGGTTCAATCCATTTGGGCCACCTTTTCGAACATATCCAAACAGATATCTGGGCACGGTTCCAGCGTTCTATGGGCCACGAATGTTACAGTGTTTGTGCCGATGACGCTCACGGCACGCCAATCATGTTGAAAGCCCAAGAGCTGGGTATTACCCCTGAAGAAATGGTAGCGAAAACGGCCAAGGAACACCTTGAAGATTTCGTTGATTTTGGGGTGGAGTATGATCATTATCATTCAACTCACTCTGAAGAAAATCGTGAATTTTCTAGCCTTATTTATAATCGCCTTAATGATGCAGGTCATATTAAAAAGCGCACGATTTCGCAGCTTTATGACCCAGAAAAATGCATGTTTTTGCCAGACCGGTTTATCAAGGGTACTTGTCCAAAATGTAAGGCTGAAGACCAAAACGGCGACAGTTGTGATGTATGTAGCGCAACTTACGCAACCACAGAGGTTATCAACCCACGCTCTGTTGTGTCTGGCGCAACCCCAGTATTAAAAGATTCAGAGCACTTCTTCTTTGACTTACCTGCTTTTGAAGACATGTTAAAAGCTTACCTTCGCAGTGGCTCGGTGCAAACCGAAGTAGCCAACAAGCTCGAAGAGTGGTTTGAAAGCGGTCTTAAACAGTGGGATATCAGTCGCGATGCGCCATATTTTGGTTTTGAAATTCCCAACCAACCGGGTAAGTTCTTTTATGTTTGGCTTGATGCGCCGATTGGTTATATGGCCAGCTTTAAATTTATGTGTGAAGAAAAAGGTGTAGATTTCAACGAGTTCTGGAAAGCCGATTCTAGCGCTGAGCTTTATCATAACATTGGTAAAGACATCACTTATTTCCATTGTCTGTTTTGGCCTGCAATGCTTGAAGGTGCTGGTTTTAGAAAACCGACCAATGTGTTCGTTCACGGTTTTGTGACGGTTAATGGCGCTAAAATGTCTAAGTCTAAGGGCACTTTCATTAAGGCTCGAACTTATCTTGATCACCTTAATCCTGAGTATTTGCGTTATTACTATGCCGCTAAGCTCAACAATACTGTGGTTGATGTGGATTTGAATTTTGAAGATTTCACCAGCCGAGTCAATTCTGACTTGGTGGGTAAAGTGGTTAACATCGCTAGTCGCTGCGCCAGCTTTATCACTAAGAAATTTGACGGCAAGTTATCTACCAATGTCACCAATCAGGCATTGGCCGATGAGTTTATGGCCGCAGCCCCGAGTATTGCCGAGTGTTATGAAAACAGAGAGTTCAGCCGTGCAGTAAGACAAATTATGGCGCTGGCCGACAAAGCCAACGTTTATATCGATGCCGAGGCCCCATGGGTAACAATCAAAGATGCCGACAAGCAAGTCAGCACCCACGAAACCTGTTCTTTGGGTATTAATTTATTCCGCATTTTAATGGTTTATTTGCAGCCAATTTTGCCCGTTATGGCCAAAGGTGCTGAAGAATTTCTTAACGACACATTCAACTGGCAAAGTGCTCAAACCTTGTTAACCGACCATAAAGTGAATAAGTTCAAAGCTTTGATGCGCCGTGTTGAACCTGCAAAAATCGAACAAGTAGTTGAAGCGTCAAAAGAAAACCTCAAAGTGGTTGAAGAAGTAAAAGCTGATGAGCAAAGTGAACTTGAAAAAGAGCCACTGGCACCAGAGATTAGCTTTGACGATTTCGCCAAAATTGATTTGCGCGTAGTACGCATTGCCAAAGCCGAGCATGTTGATGGTGCTAAGAAGCTGTTACGCCTTGAACTAGATTTAGGCGGTGAGCAACGTCAAGTTTTTGCGGGTATTAAGTCGGCTTATAACCCTGAAGATTTGGAAGGTAAAATGACGGTAATGGTGGCCAACTTGGCACCTCGCAAGATGAAGTTTGGTATGTCAGAAGGCATGGTGCTTGCTGCCGGACCAGGTGGCAAGGATATCTTTGTTTTGACCCCGGGTGAAGGTGCAGTGCCGGGTATGCGAGTGATGTAAATACAAGGGCAATCTCGGGGGATTGCCCCTACATTATTGCCCTGTTTTAGATTTTAACAGGGCAATCATGGAGGAATGCCCCTTACCTTACCTTTTCAACTTGCGATTAAAAACGCCACTTCACCTTGGCAGACAATACACTGTCAACTTTGTGACTGAACGCTGTACCATCGAATAAATACGCCTGTTTATTGGTGTTACCATCAATATAACTCAACCCCACAGACATCTCGTCAGTAACAAACCAATTGGCACGATACTCAACGCTGTAGTCGTCGCCAAAATGATCGTCTTGATTGTCTACAATACTCACTCCAAACGATAAATCCTGATCGATGTAATAATCCATTTCGGCATAAAACTGCTCAGTATTTAAATTATAAGTTGTGGCGAATTTGTTTTTGTCATAACCGAGTTTAACGTTGAAGAAGCCGCCGTTATCTAAAGAGAAAACTCTTTTGGTGTAAATGCCGTAAGTGCCACCATTAAAGTCACTGTATTCACCGTGTCCAGCCACCAACCAATTGGTGTCAACCATCCAACCTAAGTGCAATTGGCCGTGCACGTTTTCTTCATTTTTCAAGCTCACGTAAAAGTCATGACTTTTACCAAAATATTCGAAACCCAATGAGCTTTCGTTGCCACCTGCGGGTAAGCTCAAACTGTTGGCACGATTTAAAAAAGCAGCCTCGGCCCGAGGGCCTGTCTCGGTGGTGATTTCGTCAAAGTAATAGGTGAATAACCAGTTTGTGGTGTTGTTTGTATCTGACCAATTTACGCCTGAGGGAGTGACGCCCTGCTCTTTTATATAGTGAGAGTTGAATTCGATTTCGAGATTGTAACCTTCGCTCTCGTGAGCCAATGCAGGGGTGGTTGCTGATACTACTGCTAAAAATAATGCGGTGAACTTCGTTTTCATATTCTTTCCATTTTTTAGTGTGGGGATTTGGTTTGCTGTTTACTTTGTAATTGAGCGCATAATAAATGGCGGTGGATGAATCGAAGCTGAATGGCCATCACTCCACCCGCAAAACAACCTTGCCCATATTTTTGTTGTCTTCAATATATTGATGCGCCTGTGCTACGTCTTTCCAGTCAAATACCTTGTCGATAATCGGCTTGATTTCACCACTTTGCAATGCCGCTCCAAAGCGTTTTTGCAGCTGGTTAATTAAGTCAGATTTATACTCATCAGAGCGATTGCGCAAAGTAGAGGCTTCAATTGTCGCCCGTTTGCCCATCATTTTGGCCATATCGAGTGACTCGACAAATCGCCCGCCCATTATCGCCAGCACTACAATTTTGCCATCCATTGCCAAAACATTGATGTCTCGATTGATATAATCCCCAGCTACGCAATCAACCACTAAGTTAACCCCGCCTTTTACTTGCGCTTTTATCACGCTTACAAAATCCTGTTCACGGTAATTTATGACCAAATCTACACCCAGTTGTTCACAAAACGCTTTTTTGGGTTCACTGCCCACTGTAACAACCACTTTGGCCCCGGCAGCTTTGGCCAGTTGAATTGCCGCCGTGCCGACGCCACTGGCACCAGCATGAACAAGTAAGGTTTGCCCAGCTTGTAAATCGCCTATGGCAAATAATGACTGATAAGCGGTGAGAAACACCTCTGCGATTGCCGCGCCCAGCTCGGCTGTCATTTGCTCTGGCAAAGTAAAAGCGTGAGCGGTATTAAGCACACAATACTCGGCATAAGCACCACCAGCAACTAAGCCAAATACTTGTTTTCCAATCCATTGTTTATCTTGGGCTTCAACCACTTCGCCGCATATCTCTAACCCTAATATGGTGCTTTCACCCTTGGGTGGTGGATATTTTCCCTGACGTTGTAATGTATCGGCGCGGTTAACGCCAATGGCTTTGACTTTAACCAGCAGTTGGTCTGCGTTTGCTAGCGGTTTATGTGTTTCTGAAAAGGTTAATAGGCTTGGTGCGCCAAATTCTGGGAGGTCGATGAATTTCATGGTTTTGTGGTCTTTGTTATTGATCTTTGGGTAGTTGAGTCTATTTTTGCCTTTTGGCCTTTATTTTGCAATCTTTCAAGCATCGGTAAGATATCCAAGTCAAGCGGCAAGTTACAGGCTATGATCTGCGTTATGACGGCAATTTATTGCCGTCTTGTCAGTACCGGTGGGCATTCTTATTTCTAGCAGTCAAGAAAGGAAAATACAGTCATGTTTAACAAACAATTTTTCAGGCTTTTAAGCCACATTCCACGCCCTGGGTCGTTAACGGCAAAGGTCTGCTTGCTGACGGCATTGTTAACACCTTTTGCCGCACTTGCCGAGAATACCCAACCCATTATTACCAGTAACCCCCAAACCACGGCGACTGAAGATAATCCGTACGAATATGTGATTGTTGCCGAGGATGCCGATGACGACACGTTAACCTACAGCGTTGCATCGATACCCACTTGGTTAACATTTAATACCAGTACTCAAACGATATCAGGCACACCGACCAACGGTGACATCGGCCCTCATAACATGAAAGTATCGGTGTCAGACGGCTCTTTTGTGGTCAGTCAAAATTTTACCGTGACGGTATCCAACTCCAACGATGTGCCAACAGTTGTCAGTAATATTGCCAATCAAACTATCACTGAGGATGTCGATTATAAACTCGATATAGCGGGCAATTTCTCGGATGTTGATGCCGGCGATACACTGACTTTCACCGCTGAGAATCTACCAAGTGGTCTAACTCTTGGCAGCAACGGCAATATTATCGGCGCGCCTAACAATTCAGATGCCCTTGCTTCTCCGTTTAACGTAACAATTACTGCAACAGATACCGCCAAGGCATTTGCCTCTACCGATTTTCAAATCGTGGTTATTAACGTTAATGACGCACCACAACCTGTTGATGACAATGTCACTTTGGCTGAAGACGGCAGCACCAATATAGATATTTTGCGTAACGATGTGGATGTGGATAATGACTTGCTGCCTTCTACAGCGTTTATTACCAACACACCCGTTAATGGCGACGCAACGGTAGATACCAGCACGGGTATTGTCACCTATAAACCCAACCCCGATTACAACGGTACTGACACCATGACCTATCGCATTACTGATCCCGATGGATTGGCAGGTACTGCGACAATCAATCTGACCATAACCGGAGTCAATGATACGCCCAGCGCACAAAATGACGTAGCGTCTACTGAAGAAGATACGCTGGTTGCCATTAATGTATTGGCCAACGACACCGACCCTGATGCAGGCGATGCCCCTCAGGGCGACCAAATTGTTATCGAAAGTACGCCAACCAACGGTCAGGTGGCTATTGCTAACGGTTTGGTTAATTATACCCCCAACGCCAACTACAGTGGCACCGACAGTTTTACTTATAAAGTGGCAGATAATAACGGTGCTTTCACC
>CALKGI010000169.1 GCA_938085045.1 uncultured Alteromonadaceae bacterium | reverse complement strand
CATTACCCGCGAGTTAACCTACAACGCCAACAACAAACCAGTCACCATCACCGACAACGGCCAAACCACCACCTTCAGCTATGGCAGTGACGGCATGCGTTATCGCCAAGTTGTTGAAGGTAACCGAACCGTTTATTACATCGGTGGTGGCAGTTTTGAAGTAGAAGTGGATATGGCAACAGCAGCCGAAATAACCCGCTCATACATCGGCGATTATGCAATGAGGGTTATCGGTGGTGACAATTCAGGATTGAAATACCTGCACCGTGACAGATTGGGCTCTATCGACACCATCACCAATGGCAGTTTGACAGCAACGGTAAATAACCTGCATACCGACATTATTGAAGACCAACGCACCTTTGATGCGTTTGGCAAAGCCAGAAATGACGACGGTGGCACAGGCATATCGCAATTCTTAAGCATCACGCCAAGAGGCTTTACCAACCACGAGCATTTGGCGGAATCAGGCTTAATTCACATGAATGGGCGAGCTTATGATCCGGATTTAGGGCGGTTCTTGAGTGTCGACCCGATAATTTCAGACCCCAGTGATGGGCAGTCGTTTAATGCTTATTCTTATGTTGAAAATCGGCCGCTTCAATTTACTGATCCGAGTGGTTATAATAGTGATGAAGCTAACAATGGCGGGCGTGCAGGGTATAAAGACAATGGCAAGGGGCATCCGTTTGGATGGACTTTAGGCGAACACCTTGCCCTTCGTTCCTATCTACTGGAACAATGCGAATGGGTTTCCCACAAAGGAGATAGTCAGGATTGTGTTGGTGGTGCAATGGCGCTTACTTTGGGTTATTCATATGCAGATCAAGGGTTTGGTCTAGTTGGTTCGCTGCCACCAAGTACTGGTAGCGGCACGACCACAATAACAGGGATCAAAGGATGGCCTGTACTTGGTTTTTTAAAATACTTCGCAAGATCGATATCCGGCAATAACTTCTATGGCAATTCCTCAAGCATCCCAGCCTTGCATCCTAGTCCTGATGATAGTGCAGATATAGATGCTTATTTGGCACAGGCAGGCCTTGAACAGTATGCGATAATGATTATGCCGTTGAGTTCGGCTAGTAGAACTGTTGGAATAACTAAGATAGGGCTTGCATCGATTAGTACTATTCGAGTTGTAAACCCAACTTATAACTCTCTAAAAGGGCTGAACAAAGGGTTTCAATCTCACCATATTCTACCCCAGTATTTAGGAAAAATGCTTGGATACACGACAAAGGAAATGCTTGAACACCCAGCGACACTAGTGACACAATGGACTCACACAGGTAAATTAAACCTAGAAGCTATACATAAGGCGATCAGTTATCATTTACCTCCAATGGAAGGCAGGATAAAAATCCATTATTCAGCTGCTCAAATTCGAGTTGGATTAGAAAGTGCTTATAATGATCTTGGAAGGCCAGAGTTATTTAATGTCATTAGCCATTTAATCAAATAATTACTTAAAAAGGTAATAATTCATGTACGATAAGCAAATTTATGACCTCACGGCACAGGACATTAATCAATATCCCGTTTGGTTTTTCCCAATGGATGAAACCGTTGAAGACGAGTTGACAGTAAGACCTGTTATAGGGGCTTGTTTGGAGGGCGATTTTCAAGTTATAGTGCGAACAACATTTACTGATTCAAAAGCTCTGCAATATATTGGATATATTTACTGGAGTACTCCAAAAGTTATTGGGCATATCATGCCAGTGATGTTTACCGGTGTCGAAGAATGTATTACTTTTTGGAGCGGCATTAGACAACCCTCTTGGTCTGTCTATAGCGCATCTCAACAAAGATTAAAAGATGCTTTTCCGATTGGTTATGAATCTGATGCAACAGTAGGATTGCCGTCCCTAACAGGTACCCTTAAAGGGCTTTATTTCTCAAATAACAATAATGTGCAATATATATAATTTTGTTGCTTGTTTAAAGTGACGGTCGTCAAGTCCATTGCCCAAGTTTGATTGATGGGCACCTTACGTGGCGGTTTATTTCTTATTTGTCGTTTCATCTGCATCAACTGATATTGGTGGTTCTTGAGCTTTTCATAAATAAAAGATTTAGACACCGTTTCACGTTCGCCATGTATTCGATTAAAGGTTTCAGCGACTTTGCCACACCCATAACCCGACACCGCTTTAAGGTAGATAACTTTATCTATCACCCATTGTGGTTTTTTGCGATTACGCACATAACAGTTTGGTTTACAACACGGTTGCACATACCGAGCTTTTGTTTTTGAGGTGAAACTGCGATTAATTCTGTAACAAAGCGTCAACCACTTGCCAAAAACTAACCACAAAACAAATAAAACACTCACCAACATTTGTAGCCGCCTTTTGATAAATATACTCAATAGCGCTCACGTTCAGCCCAAACTATTAACCCCAAAACCGGGCAGGTTGATACCGCAACCGATGTGAATGGCAATACACTCACCAATAAATATGACGGATTCAATCAACTTTACCGAGTCATCACCCCGGGCGTGCCAGACGTTGTTTCGGGTATTCAAATCTGTGGTGGCAAAGCCGATGGTTGTAGTCCCATTTCTATCCATAAAGAAGCTTATCGTGCCGTCACTCAACAAGCGGGCGCGCCTGCGGTTTATCAATATCTAGATAAAGTTGGCCGGGTATTACGTGAAACCACCATCGGATTTAAAGACGCGATAATTGAAAGCTCTACCTCCTACAATCGACGCAATCAGGTGTTGGTACAAACCTCACCCGGGGGCACAGTCACCTACTCAAGCCATGACAGATTGGGCAGGCCAAGAAGTAAAATAGTTGATGCGGCACCGAACAACTTTACGGTGGGCTTTAACTATCAAGGCCTGACAACCACCATGAACATCACGGCCAATGGCACAGGTAGCAATCGTGACATCACCCGCACCGTCAATAGTGAAGGCAACTTGATGACCAGTGAAGATGAAGCCGGCCATTCAACCTTGTATCGATACAACCCTGCTGGTATGCCAACCGTTATTCAGGGGCCTGCGACACTCGCAAACCCAAGCGGCGTACAAACCACGGCCACCTACAACGCGCTTGGCCACAAGAATTACCTGCTCGACCCCAATCAAGGTGTGATGCATTTTAGTTACAACGCTTTGGGAGAGTTGCGAAGTCAATTTAATGTGACGGGTACAGATGCATCAGGTAACGACATCGTTGGCACCATTACGCGATTTAATTACGACAAACTGGGCCGTACCCTAAGCCAAATATCAGACAATGGTGAAACCGCCAGTTACTGGGAATATGACGGTAACGGCGTAAAAGGCACGTTAACGCGTGAATACTTGGGCACTGCCACCGCAACAGGCGATTTTGTAAAAACCTATGGTTATGACAGCTTGGCCCGAATGAACAGTGTGACCACCACAATTACCGGTAGAAGTTACACGCAGGGCTTCGAATTCGACCCCAACTATGGTCGCCTAACAGCCGTTCATCACCCTGACAACACCGTGATTCATTACGGTTATGATGCCGCAGGATTTCCGGTGACCGAGTCTTATGCAACTCAATCTTTACGCACCATCGAAGGCGTAGACCACAATGGCCTGCTCACCAAAGTCGGTTATGGCAACGGCCTAACCACTGAAACAACCCGGCTTAGGTCGGGTGCAATCAGCGATATTTGCACAGCAATAGGCACTCAAGGCTGTGGCGCTGCCAGTGAAGCACAGCACATTGTTTATGACCAATATGACAGCTTT
>CALKGI010000168.1 GCA_938085045.1 uncultured Alteromonadaceae bacterium | reverse complement strand
TTGGATTGTGACTGTCCTTTAAAGCTCATGGATTGTGACTGTCCTTTAAAGCTCATCCAATAAATAACCACAGTTACTTCAACCTAATTGTTAATAAAACCGTCCTCGGTATTCATTACTACTAAAAATCGACTCAATCATTGCCTCGGCAGTGGCGCCACTATTTAACTCTGCAAATCTAGCGACAAACTCATCATGAGTAATGCCTCTTTTGAGAAATAAACTATACAACAGCGTTGGTATAACGTTATTAATATGCCTTGCCTGATTCTCTGACGACTCACTAAAAACAGCCATAACATAACCTCGCTCAGCACCATCAGCCAATTGTTCGAGCCAATAGTCACGTCCATCACTGTCGGCAGGGCGCCCTAGTACATTTTGATAAACTAGGTCGATAAAAGCAGCATCATCAAGTGAGCCATAACGCGTTTGAAATTCACTACCTTGTGCAAAAACCTGAGCAATCTCAATCAAGCTCATGTCGCTTTCATGGCGGTCTATCCAATACATCAATCCCTCATGGTCTACACGCCTTTGGAAAAAACTAATATACAAACGAACAATGGCACCACGAGCCGTTTTAAAACGCGGGTCGTTGAGATAAAGCATCACCATCGCCGTTTTGCTGATGCTTTTTTCTAAATTAGACAACCCCAGCCTAATGTGATGATAAGACCAGTATTCACCCACCATATCGCGCAACATCTGTTTAACAAACAGCTCGTCGACATTGTCAATATCGTTGTCTTTTACATTCGGGTCGGTGCCATCGACAAACTCAATACCATTAATCATACCGTCACTATCGGTATCGAAAACAGCACTAGGCATACCATCCATTAGGCCTTGCTGATAAGCATCACTGGCCAACAATCCTCTAAGTACACCGTTTGCAGTAAAGACTTCTTCTTGCAAAATGACTCGGTAGCGTTTGTTTGTGACCGCATCCAGCTGTTGGCCGGTTACCAACAGGCTCAAAACGTTGGCCTTTTGTGCCTGATCTTTGTCAGTAAAATTCTCTACCGATTCGATAAAATTGTAGAAAAATGAGGCTCGGGTGTGCGCCCCCTGTTGTAGCTGACCCAGCCAATAGTTCACGCCAGCCTCATCTGCTTCGCGGCCGAGCACATTGCGATAGGCCAAGCGGATAAATTCATCATCGGTCAAATTGCCATAACGCGCTTGAAATTCAGCTGAAAGCATAAAATCGGTCAACAGGGTGAATCGGTCTACACCTGCTGCCAATCTTTTCAGATGAAAGCGCGCTCCAGCGGCATCAGCCGAGCGACCAAGGGTGGCCAAATAAACCCGACCGATAAAACCCATATTATTGAGCGCAGACAAATCTACCAATGAGCTGTAAACATCCATCGGTAAACTGCTTTTATCTGCCAATCGCTCAACCCAAAAATCAATATCGCTTTTACTGGCAAATTGAGCTGTTAAGTCGATATAGGCCTGATGCACCAGTAACCGGTGGTTGTTGAAAACATCATTGTCTTTTTCGTGTGGATTTCTTGCCTCTAGCAATTCAATGATCAACGGTAAACGGTCACCATCATCGTCAATCCATACGTCGTGCGGGTTGTTGATGTCTAATCCGTTAACCGTTTCTATATCATCAGCAATGCCATCGTTGTCGGTGTCGGTATTGGTCCAGCGTTGGTCGTTAAGTGGTTCTGTGTCGGCATAATCAGCCACGCCGTCACCATCGTCGTCGGTGTCTGTATAATCGATTATTCCATCGTTATCGGTATCTGTTAGGTCTACCACTTCTATGCTAAATGCTGGCAACGATGATTTGGCCCCCTGACTATCAGTGACACTAATCTCTATTTGACTACGGGCTTTGCCATCGACTTTAGACAATCCGTCTTGTTGCACATCTATCACCTCAAAATCTGTATTCAACTGGGTTGGTTGCTGGCCATTGGTGTCCGAACTCCAATTAAGCGTTAGCGTTGTAGGAAACTCGGCGCCATTTAGTAATATTCCCGAGATACCCGTATTACCAGTGCCGCCTGTCATATTCAAAGCTAAAAGTGGCGTTGTCGTTGGCTGACCATCAGCCTTAAAGGCAATGGTCGTCGCTGGAGCACCTGCAACACCACCGCCAACATTCGCACCAAGTTGGCCTGACACGTCAATGTCGTCGATGGTCACATGAACATTCCACGTTCTATCAAGCACATGAACCTTAACAAAATAAACCCCAAAAACGTGTGCATCACCCAAACTGTCATATATGGTCATTGACGAACGGCTGTTATAGCTAGCGGGATAGTAGGGCGAAAAGTCACTGTCAAGTGGCGGCTGAAGCCGTGAATCTAGATTCATGGTGTAGTATATGTTTTCAGTCATTTTACCAAGCAGCGTAGAATCTTCTGTAACATTGGCGCCCAACAGCTGGCCAGTCGCGTTATCGAACGTTGCCCATACTGGTTTGTTTTCAATACTGTAGGTATAGCTGTCACCATCAGGATCATTAGCCGTTGGCGTAAAACTGTAACTGCCACCTTTTGCTGCCCAGTTTGCTGGTATACCCAGTATGTTTGGTGCCCGGTTAACCGAAGACACCAACGGGTCTGAATCACTCACATCAGGCAGTCCGTCGTTGTCGTCATCAAAGTCTGCATTGTTACCTATGCCATCACCATCGGTATCGACTATTTCGGTGCTATCAAACGGGAAGGCATCATTGATGTCGAGGGTACCGTCATTGTCGTCGTCGGCATCATTAACATCTGTCGTGCCGTCACCATCGGTATCGACTGCGTTGCTATCGGCAAAAACCGTGAGCGTAAACCCCGGTAAAGCGCTAGTTGCCGCTGAACTATCTTGAACAGAAATTCCGATAGAGGCCGTTTTTGCCGCTTCAACTTTACTCACACCATCTTGGGCAAAATGTTTTACTTCATAAGGCAGCTGAACCTGTGTTACGCGCCTGCTGCCATTGTCATTACGCCATTGAAGTTTCACCTGTGCGGCATTAAATTGTGCAAGGTTCATCGCCACGGGAAACAACGGATCAATTGCCGCTTTTCCTTGGTTATCAAAACTGAGTATGGTCGCTGGTTGTCCAGCAACCCCGCCACCCACACCACTGCCAAGTACGCCAGACAAATCAATGCCATTGGCCGTTAGGTAAACATTCCATTGGCCATGAAATAAGGGCTTTGCCGCAAAGTAAAGACCTAAGTTAATTGGCTCACCAGCGTTGTCATAAATAACAACAGTGCTGCTGGCGTTATAGCTCTGTGGGTTTGAAGGGTCAAAGTTGGCATATAGTGGTGGGGCGTATCTCGAATCGAGGTTCATTGTGAATTGAACATTGGTCGTGGTACTGACTTGGTTACCAACCAACTTAGCAGTGCCTGCCAGCTCACCTGTTGCCGGGTTAAAACTGGCCCAGCTTGGCAAGTTACTAACCGCGTACGTTAGTGAGTCGCCAACATCAACATCGCTGCCATGGGGCCTAAATTGATAAAATTGATTGTCGACTGCGGTGGTAACAGGTTTACCGGAGATTTGAGGTGCCGTATTCGCGGCGCTGGCTGTGGCTAGCGTACTGGTTATAATCGTTACAACAGACAACGACATTAAGAGTGATTTTTTCATGACTTCCTTCTTTTTACGACTTTTGAAATGGGTAATTTAACTTTTTAAGTGGCCGGTGGTACCCAGGCTCCATACCTCCAGCCCAGAACGAGGCTACAATCTGAATTCGCCATTAATAAAACCGTCCACGGTACTCGTTGCTGTTAATAATCGACTCAATCATTACCTCGGGGCTAACACCGCGACTTAACTCATCGAATCTGGCGACAAACTCGTTATGAGTAATGCCTCTTTGCAACAACAAGCTATACAACAGCGTTGGTATGACGTTATTTACATGCTTGGCTTGATTCTCTAACGACTCTGTAAAAGCAGCCATAACAAATCCTCGTTCGGCGCCACCGGCCAATTGATTGATCCAGTGTTCACGTCCCCCAGTGTCAGATGGTCGTTCCAGCACATTTTGATAAATTAAATCGACAAAAGCCCCATCGTCAAGTGCGCCATAACGCGATTGAAATTCACTACTGGCAGCAAAAACCCGAGCAATGTCTATCAAGCTCACATCGGTTTCATTGCGATTTATCCAATACATCAATCCAGCATGGTCTGTTCGTCTATCAAAAAAGCCAATATACAAACGGATTATGGCACCACGAGCCGTTTTGAAACGTGGCTCATTGATATAATGACGTAGTAACTTTATTTTGTTTGGGTTGTTATTTAAGGCAGCCAAAGCGGCGTTGATTTGAGGATAAGACCAGTATATTCCCAGCATATCGCGCAATACTTGTTTAACAAAAAGATGGTCGACATTGTCTATGTCGTTATCTCTTATATTAGAGTCGGTACCATCGACAAATTCTATACCATCAACTATGCCATCACTGTCTGTATCGGCATTTGCATTGCTGATAGTCTCCATCAAACCCCGGCGATAATCATCACTGGCTAACAGCGCTCTTAATACGCTGCTCACAGTATAAACCTCTTCGCGTAGCAGGCTCTGATAAAGCTTGTTGGCATGTTCGTCAGGTAACGCTCCGGTCACAAATAAGCTCAGTACGTTGATTTGCTGGGCCTGATCTTGCTGTGCTATGTATTCTGTTGATTCAACAAAGCTGTAGAAAAAGTCAACATGGCTCAACCCATAGTTTTGCATTTGTCCTAGCCAATAAGTGACACCAGTTTGGTCTCCCTCGCGGCCCAATACATTGCGATAGACCAACTGGATAAACGCCCAATTATTCAAATGACCATACTGATCTTGAAACTCAGGCGAAGCCATAAAATCAGCAAGTACAGTCTGCCGGCTTACCCCATCTTGCAATCTTTGCAAATGAAAACGTGCGCCCGCAGCATCTGCCGGTCTGCCAAAAGTCGCCAGATAAGCTCGGCCAACAAAGCCCATGTTGCCAAGGTATGGCACATCTAACAACGAACTATACACATCAACCGGCGAACTGCTTTTATTGGCCAATCGCGTCACCCAAAAATCCATATCTGACTTGCTGACGAATTGTTGTAAAACATCAATATAAGCTTGATGCACCACTAATCTGTTGTTGCTAAAAACATCATTGTCTTTTTCGTTAGGGTTAGTCGCCTCTATTAACTCAATAATCGTCGGTAAACGGTCGCCATCATCGTCAACCCATACGTCTAGTGGGTCGTTAATGTCGTAACCATTGGCAATTTCGATATCATCAGAAATGCCATCACCATCAGTGTCTGTATATGTCCAGATGTTACCGTCAAGCGGGTCTGGGTCGATGGTGTCTGCCACGCCATCACCATCATCGTCGCTATCTAAGTAGTTAATTACGCCGTCATTGTCGGTATCGGTCAGGTCTACAACTTCAATGCTAAAAGGTGGCAATGACGATGTGGCACCGTGAACATCGGTGACACTAATTTCAATTTGGCTACGCGCCATTGCATCAGCCTTCGAAACCCCATCTTGGCGGACATCAACCACGGTAAAATCAGTGGCAAATTGGGTAGGTTGATGACTGACGATATCTGATGTCCAATTGATTGTCGTATATGGAGCAAACGTTGCCCCGTTGGTCAAAAGGCTATTGATGCTGCTATAAGGTGTACCGCCGAAGATTACAATTGGATTCTGAGGGTCTAACCTAGGCGTCCCATCACTGTAAAAATACAAAGTGCTTGCAGGTGAACCAACACCTGACCCAATAAGATATCCAACGTTATATCCATCAATATAAATATGCACATTCCATCTGGTCTCGAAAGTTCTTTTAAAATAAAACGTAAGGTTGTGTGCTTCGCCCAAACTGTCATAGATACTTATGGATGAAGTAAAGTTGTAACTGACGGCTTCACTTGGGTTAAAACCTAAATTGTCCAACGAAGGTTCGAATGAATTCAGGTTCAGCGTGTGGTAAATGTTTTCGGTAACTTTTGGCTGACTAAAAGGTGCTGCGCCATCCTGAACTGCATCTGTTACATTAAAATTGGCGGCCAACTGAGTGGGCTGGCGGCTATTATCAACTGATGACCATTTAACCAGCAAGGTTGCCGGGAATGTGGCCCCATTGGTCAAAATACTAGATATTCCAGTAGTTCCGGCACCACCAGTTATCACCAAATCTGGCAATGAACTTGGCACGCTCTGCCCAAAGCTGTCGAATGTAATTATTTGAGCAGGCGCCGCGCCAACCCCACCACCAACATTAGCACCAGGCACATCAGACAGGTCACGACCATCGATAGTCATATGAACATTCCACAGGTTCTCAGCCGGTGGAGCCACTTTGGCAAAGTACACTCCAAAAACGTGCTCATCACCCAAACTGTCGTAAATGTTCATTATTGACGAATAGTTGTAGCTGGCACTATCTCGAACATCAAACACAGAAACCGCTGGCGGAGTCATTCGTGAATCAAGATTCATGGCGTAATAGATATTTTGGGTTTTTAATGGCTCAATCGACAACGCAGCACCATCTTGTGTGGCATCTATTACTTTTGAATCGTCAGTTTGAACTGTTGGCCTACGATTGGCGATACCGGTCTCAAAGTAAACCGTCAAGGTCGCGCCAAACTCGGCACCATTGGTCAAAATCCCCGAAATTCCGGTAGAACCAACGCCCCCCGTCATAACCAGGGGCAGAAGTGGCGTTGTCGTTGGCTGGCCATCTGCCCTAAAGCTGATGGTTGTCGCAGGCGCCCCTGCAACACCACCGCCAACATTTGCACCAAGCTGAGCTGATACGTCTGTGCCATCGATAGTCACATGAATATTCCACGTTCTATCGGGCACTAGAGCTTTAATAAAATAAATGCCAAAGGTGTGTGCGTTACCCAAACTGTCATAAATGGTCGTTTGTGAGCTGTGGTTATAACTGGCAGGGTTGGTAGGGTCAAATGAAGTGACGCTTGGCGTAATAGCCCGTGAATCAAGGTTCATGATGTAGTGAATGTTTTCGGTCATTTTACTGAACAACGCCGAGTCTTCAGTGACATTGTCGCTCGACAAGCGGCCGGTCCACTCACTGAAAGCTGCCCACGATGGTTTGTTGATAATACTGTAGGTTCTATAACGGTCATCATCACCAGCATCAGGTTCACTGCCTGTTGGGGTAAAACTGTAACTACCGCCTTTTTCTGCCCAACTTTTTGGCGTGCCCGATATATTTGGCGCGCGGTTGACTGAAGACACTAACGGGTCAGCGTCGCTGATATCAGGCAGTCCGTCATTGTCGTCATCAAGGTCTGCATTGTCACCAATGCCATCACCATCGGTATCGGTTATTTCTGTGCGGTCAAACGGAAAAGCATCGTTGGTGTCATTCGTACCGTCATTATCATCGTCGGGATCATTTATATCTGGTGTACCGTCCTCATCAGTATCAACAGAGTCGCTGTTGGCAAATACATTGAGTGCAAATGGCGGTAATGCCGCACTTGCTGCTGAGTTGTCTGTAACAGAAATTCCGATGGAGGCCGTTTTAGCCGCCTCAGTTTTGCTGACACCATCTTGGGCGACATATTTTAATTCATAAGGAGATGAGAGCTGAGTTACCCGTCTGCTACCACGATCATTGTGCCACTGAAGACTGACCTGACCGGCGTTAAATTGTATAAGGTTCATAGAAACGTTAAGCAGCGGATCAACGCTCGGCTTACCATGACCATCAAAGCTCAATGTCGCCGCTGGCTGACCAGAAACGCCACCACCGACGCCACTGCCTAAAACGCCCGACAAATCAATGCCATTTACCGTTAGGTGAACATTCCATTGGCCTGCAGGAAAAGCCTTTTTGGCAAAATAAATGCCTAAATTAATTGGATCACCGGCATTATCAAAAATCACAACGGCACTGTTTAAGTTGTAACTCGCAATATTTGACGGGTCAAAGTTGGTGTATAGTGGTGGCGTATGTCTCGAATCGAGATTCATTGTAAATTGAATATTGCTTGTGGCGCTGGCTTGGTTAGCCGTCATTTTGGCAATACCCGACAACTCGCCAGTTGCGGTATTAAAATGAGCCCAACTCGGGAGGTTGCTGACTGAATACGACAGTGTATCGCCAACATCAGCGTCTGTGCCATGGGGGGTAAATTGATAATATTGATTGTCGACAGCCGTAGTCACGGGTCTACCGGTGATTTGAGGGGTGGTGTTGGCTGCGTTTGCTGTTGCTAGTGTGCTCGAAACAGCACCTGTCACAACGGCAACAGCGCTCAATAGCTTATAAAGTGTCTTTTTCATAACTTCCCTCTTTTTACGACTTTTGAAATAGGCAATGTAACTTTTTTAGTGGCTGGTGGTACCCAGGCTAGGCAACAGGGGACAGAGCAGTTGACAAAAAAATGGGAACGATAGCGTTCCAAGCGATTCCCATTTTTGCAATCTGGTCTATCCCCGGCTGGTGGTGACACCAGGCACTCAAACCAATCCGGTGGTGGCATCGATGGGCCATCACCGGCCCCAAACTTTAAAGATACAAGTCATCAATCGCTTTAACCTTGACCCTGTTGTCATCCAATTTCAACTTGTAGTCTTGAATGATCTTATCTTGATCAAGCAACTCTTGAGGTTTTTCACTGTTGTATTCAAGCGATGAAGTTTGGTCGCTCACCAGACGTTTTTTCATGTCTTTGCCATCACCACTAATAAACACATAGTGGATATTGTCGGTTTGCAGATTATCTTTAATCACACGGTTAACATCGTCTAATGTCAATTTGCTTAAACCTTTTCGCACATAATTAACAAAATCTTCTGTTTTATAAAACTCGCTGTCTAGTGCATAACCAAGTTGTCTGTCTTGTGAGTCAACCAGTTGAGGCACAAAGTTGTAAAGGAAGTTTTTGGTGCCTTCGAAGTTCTCTTTACTCATACCATCTTTGATCAGTTTTTCGAGCTCAAACATTGCCACTCGTGTCGCAAAATGCGCATCGCTGTTACTACGCAATGGACGCAACCACACTTGAAAGATTTGTGACGAACGCCCCAAGTTAGCATCAGGTTTGGTTTGGAACATACCGCGTGGGTAATACTCAATATAGGAGTAGTCACCATAGTTCATGCCACGAATGGAACGAATACGTTGGTAAAGATAGCTGTTACTGGTGCGATGTTCGCCGAAGTATGAACGAACTAACCACAGCGCAACCCAGTCTTTGTGACTACGAATGGTGTCGATAGGAAAACCAAAAGATACCGCTGTTGATTTGGCATTTTTCTCAACGATGGTGACGTTACGACCACTGAGTTTTGGCGCAGGCGCAATGTCGAGCTGGGTTTCACTGCCCTTGGGTAATTTACTCAAACCGGCTATCAGTTTTTGTCTGGCCTGACGAGGCATGTCGCCGGTCAAACCGAGTGTTAACTTGGCTTGGGTGAACTGGCTTTGATAGAAGTTACTGATGTCTTCAACGGTAATAGATTCAATGTCAGAGATGTCGCCAGTATTAAAGCTCTCATATGAATGGCCCTTATACAAAGCAGAGTACAGTACTTCTTTACCCAGTTCTTCGTCGTTCGACGATTTTAAGCCACTTTTTATTGAATTAACCAATTGGGTTTTGAGCCGTTTTAAGTCTTCTTCACGCCAGCCAGGATTCATCAATTGGTCCATCGCCAGTTTTTGCCAAGCTTGTGCATTGTCTTTATGAACACGGCCACGAAATGAAATCATTTCTTTGTCGACTTGCGAACGAAAGCGCCCTGCAAGCGGATACATCGCCAACTGAATGTCTTTGTAACTACGGCTTTGTGAACCACCTTGAGCAATCATCGCGGCGGTAAGCGCTGCTAGGCCTTTTTTGCCTTTCGGATCGGCAGCAGCACCTGTGTTGAACAACCAGTTAACATCAACAATAGCCGAATCACTGCTCTTATCGACGATTTTAAATGCAGGTTCAATCATCTTGTCGTCGCCAATAAACGCTGCGATATTCACTTCTTGTTCAAACTGGTTCAATATGGCCATGTCTGACATTGAAATTGTGGTGCGATTGGTATCAACAAAGTAGCGATTGCTCGCCTTTTTGATATCTGCGGCACTGATACGGTCAAGCATTGAATAAAGTCGATTCACCGTTTCAGGGTCGCGGTTAAAATGCACATAACTTGCCAATGTTCGAGCGATAGCAGCTGAACTATCGAGGCCATTGGCAAAACTGTATTTTAAATTCGACTTAAGTTTGGCCAATTTGTCTTCGTCGACCAATTCTGTTCTGGCTTTGGCCAGTGTTTTGGCGATCTCCAAGCGAACATAATCTAAATCTTCAGCTTTATCGACCTTGGCGGCAATATACAACAAATGCGGGTTTTTACGGTCTGGGAAGTAAGTCCAAAGCTGACTGGCTTTTTGGGTCTCGACCACCAATTTTTGGTAGATATCTGAGGTTGAAGAGAAATACAGCTCTGCCATCAAATCAACGGCGGGTTTGTCTTTATGGCGCGGATTAAACGAAGGACCATGATAACTTTGCATCAACCAATGTCCGGGCATTCCGTCAAATTTAATGTGTTTGTATTTGGCTTGGGTTTGTTTCGGTTCTTTTGGAATATCGGCAGCATAATCACCGCGTTTCCAGTCACCCCAATACTTTTTAATCCACTTGAGGGTTTGTTGTGGGTCAACATCGCCAGAAATGATGATGCTTACTTTTTCGGGTTTATAAAAACGGCTGAAAAACGTCTTAGCATATTCCAGCTGGTCGGGCATTGCTTCAATGTCTTCAAAAAAGCCCATGGTGGTGTGTTTGTATGTGTGCTGGGTAAACGCGGTATCTCTAGATGCTGCCAATAACTTACGTACCGGGCTGGCGTTATTTTTGAGATATTCACCTTTAACGGTTAGCGCTTCGGTTCTAAATTGCGATTCGGTATATTGCAGATTTTGAAAGCGGTCAGCTTCGAGCTTCAACATGGTTTCAAGATGTTCTTTAGAAAATGTCGTACGGTAATGGGTAAAATCGTCTGAGGTTGAGGCGCGATTATCAACCCCCGCATTTTTCAAAATTTTATTGTATTGTTCTTGTGGATAAGTTGGCGTGCCTTTAAACATCATGTGTTCAAAAAAGTGAGCAAAACCGGTTTTACCGTGCTCAACCTCGTTACGAGAACCAGTAGACACCGGAATACTGACGGCAACGACATCTGGATAATCAGTTTTGACAATAATAACTTTCAAGCCATTGTCGAGTTCTTCCAAAAGGTAAGGTGTGGCAAATACTTTATTATCTGCTTTGGTTGACCGCTCACTGCGAGATTGGCTTTGTCGTGCTTGGCTTTGTCGTTCAAAACTAGAGTCGGTTTGTCTGTCTTGCTGTCGGTCTGAGTCACCATGGACGGCAACTACACAGCCACTTAATACCAGTGTAGCGGCAATGGCTGAGGCGATTAATTTGAGTTTCATATGTTCCCCGTGGCACCCTTTTTAGGGCTGTAGTTTAATGCACTTATTTAGTGCATTTATTTAGTGCTTTATTATATTTTTATAAGCACCTTTTTGGTCTGCATAGTTTATAACACGAATGGCTCTGGGGTTGAATGGATTAAACCAAATGGTCAACAAACACAGTCGCCAGACACCCGGTTGTGCATATGATATATTGACGCATTAATCTGAGTATTGAAGGAAAATATCTATGTACTGCACCAGCAAAGTCGCTAATTTGAAAAATAAATTACTGATCACCGCGTTGTTAGCACTGTGCCCAAGTTTTGCCATGGCCGAACCCATCGAGGGTTACCTTTCGCACTTCAGTGCTCTACCCAGCGAAACAATTAAGTTGTATACCTCAACTGAATCGGCCAGTTTTGACGTCAAAATTTATCGTTTGGGTGTGCCGAATCAACTTATCGCCTCTTATGACAACATCGTAGGCAAACACTACCCTCAACCCGCTAACGCTTGGCGTGATGGTGCCCAGTGGCAAGACCCACTGTCTATTACCATACCCAATGACTGGAAAAGCGACATCTACGAAGTTGAAATTAGCACACAAGACACCACCCAAACCCTCAACTTTATTGTCAAAGCAAGCGAACCCGGCGCAAGCTCTGGCATTTTGATGCTCGATAATGCCACCACAAAAATGGCTTACAACAACTGGGGCGGCAAATCGCTATATAGCTTTAACTCACAAGACCACAAACAAGCGGTATCGGTTTCACGGTTAAGACCCGGCCAAAGTGGCTCTGCCGCCAAAGAAAAACGATTTGCTCGCTGGGCCGATGCAATGAATATCACCATTGAGCATGCGTCTAGTTTTGACCTGCATGAACAACCGACACTACTGCAAAATTATCAGGCACTGGTGTTAGTTGGACACAGCGAATATTGGACCAAGCAAATGCGTAACCATTATGACAATTTTGTCGCCAGTGGTGGCAATGTGGTGATTTTGAGTGGCAATACTATGTGGTGGCAAATTCGGCTAGAAGAGAACAACATGGTTTGCTACAAAAGTGGCATTAATGATCCCATGGTGGGCATAGATGACAGTGTTGTCACCACCAACTTTCACGAATCTCCGTTGAACTGGCCAGAAAACAGTTCGATTGGGCTGAGTTTTCGTCACGGCGGGTATGTTAACTTCGAAGGCAATTTACCCGCTTCCGAAGGTTATGGTGGTTATACCATCACCCAAGGAGATCACCCGGTTTTATCGGGTAGCGAACTGCTTGACGGCGACATGCTTGGCCAAGAGCAGACCATAGTCGGTTATGAAGCCGATGGTGCGTTAATCGATTGGGTTGATGGCAAACCTGTGGTTACAGGTGCTGACCAAACACCAATAGATTTCAAGATACTTGGCCTATCGGAGGCGACACAAGGCCATGCCATTATGGGTATATTCGGTGAAGGTGGTACTGGTGGCATGGTATTTAATGCAGCAACCGTAGATTGGGCAGACGGCTTATGGTGGCCTGCGCAAAACGAAATCCCTAACCCACAGGTAAGTAAAATAACCGCCAATGTATTGGCCTTATTCGCCCCACAAAGCGCCGCAAGTTGTTTGAACAGTAGCTCTACAGTTGATACAGATGGCGACACAATCACAGATGTTTGTGACAGTTGTGTTTTACAGAGCAACCCGGCGCAGCTTGATTTTGATGGCGACAAAAACGGCGATGTCTGTGATGTTGATGATGACAATGATGGCATATTAGACATCAATGACACCTACCCGTTTGATGCAACCAATACCCCGCCTGCCGTCGATATTCCAGATGTTACGCCACCTGCAACAAGTTCTGGTGGCGGCTCTTTGGGATATTTTTGGCTGTTACTTTTGACAGTTTTGGCAAAATACCGTCGAACGCTGTCCTAGTTTTATCTCGCTAAGCGGTTCTTCACACGTGACGCATGGTAAGCCTTTTCGCCCATAAACTTGTAGTTCTTGGGCGAAATAACCGGGCTTGCCATCGGCCTGAGCAAAGTCTTTAAGGGTAGTGCCACCTTGAGCGATGGCTTTTTTGAGGGTTTCGATGATGATGGGAGCTAGCGCATCGTAGCGTTTTCTGGCGATATTGCCCGCCGCTCGCTTAGGGTGTATGCCCGCTTTAAATAATGCTTCGTTGGCATAAATATTACCTACGCCAACAACAATTTTGTTGTCCATAACAAACTGCTTAATGCTAACTTGTTTGCCTCGTGACAACTCGTAGAGGTAATCGCCAGTGAAAATGTCGTCAAACGGCTCTGGCCCGAGGTTACTTAATACCGAATGCTGGCCTTCGACGCCTTCATGCCACAACAAAGCGCCAAAGCGACGTGGATCGTTGTATCTGAGCACCATATCGTTATTAAACTCAATATCTACATGGTCGTGTTTAATTAGCTCAGTTTGCTTTGGTACCACGCACAACTTGCCTGACATGCCCAAATGCAAAATGGCCGTGCCGACATCCGATTTAATCAACAAATATTTAGCTCGGCGCTCGACTTTATGCACCTTATGCCCAACCAATTGCTGTATCTCATCGGGTATGGGCCAGCGCAGGCGACCGTTGCGAATGATAATTTTACTGACTGCACGGTCTTTTATATGAGGTTCAATCCCCATGCGGGT
This sequence comes from uncultured Alteromonadaceae bacterium, assembly GCA_938085045.1. Taxonomy (GTDB): domain Bacteria; phylum Pseudomonadota; class Gammaproteobacteria; order Enterobacterales; family Alteromonadaceae; genus JABSOG01. Next base: position 75,465 of record CALKGI010000168.1, on the reverse strand, counting down.
AACTTCTACTTCTGGTAATTCAGGCATGATGACTCTTTTTCGATGAAAATAGCTTCAAGTTCAGGGTTTTTAGTTAAAAGTTCAGAGTTCAGTATGAAACGCTTTTGGCAATAATTCACTCATCATACTAGCAGGCGCTTTGAGCCAACGCTGTGCAAACTGGTCGTGGATCCACACTTCTTCTAATTGCGGATAAAACGCATAAACAGCCCCATCTGTTTTACCGGCCAAGCTAGCAATCACAATAAACTGCGGCATTTTGCCTTTTGTCATCACTTTGGCTTCGCTATCATCCATTTGCCACTGGGCTGTATAAGCTTTCCAGCGCGCCATTAGGTCGGTTAACTGAGCCATGTCCATATCTATCGCCGGTTTGGCCCGCCAGCCCTGCCCTATGCGCTCTATGGCGATATCACCGATGTTGAGCGTTAATACCAGCGAGTTCTCGGGTAATAACAGCACATTGGTGTCGGTAGACTCACCGCCGCCAAGTTTTTTGTGCATACCATTGAATATCATGATCATCAGCAACATTGAGAAGATCAAGACGTTGTTCCAGCCTTTTTTGCTTAATCTAACCATCAATTTATCTCTTTTGAATCTTTAGAGGTGTTAACAGCTTAATTTAACCAAAAAAAAACCGACAATAAAGTCGGTTTTTTCTCATATTCAATAAAGCAAAAATCTATTTGATTTTGGCTTCTTTAAACATGACGTGTTTTCTTACTTTGGGATCGTATTTTTTGATCTCCATTTTGCCAGGCATAGTACGCTTGTTTTTATCAGTAGTATAAAAATAGCCAGTGCCAGCAGAAGAAACTAAACGAATTTTATCACGCATGATGTTATTCCTTAAACTTTTTCGCCACGAGAGCGCATGTCAACCAATACAGCATCGATGCCTTTCTTATCGATGATGCGCATACCTTTTGTAGTAAGGCGTAATTTAACGAAACGTTTTTCGCTCTCAACCCAAAATCGGTGAGTTTGTAGGTTGGGCAGGAAGCGACGCCTTGTGGCGTTTTTAGCGTGTGAACGGTTATTACCAACCACTGGGCGCTTACCTGTCACTTGGCATACTTTAGACATTTTGTAGTCTCCAAATAACTTATGTTGAAGCAACCCCACACACGGCATTGCTCTAATTTCTTAAAGGGCGCATTTTATACAAGAATTAGCATAAAAGATCAAACCTTAATTAAAAAGTTTTAGATCGCCAAACACCAAAAAACAATAAAGTTGTTATGTATCAACAAGATGCAGATGATCAGCAAAAAAAGTTTTTTTTAAAGAATTTTAAATTAATCCACGTTCGGCAAAAGACACCACATCATGACCGATGATAAAATGGTCAAGCACCCTAACGTCAATCAACCCCAAAGCCTTCTTTAGTTTGTCAGTAATTGCGATGTCAGCCTGACTAGGATCGGCAGTACCCGATGGATGATTGTGAGCAAAGATCACCGCCGCTGCTTTATAATCAATCACTTTTTTGAGCACCACACGCGGATAAATCATCGCACCATCAATTGTGCCCCAAAACAATTCTTCGTATTTTAAAACTCGGTGTTGGTTGTCTAAATACAAAATCGCAAACACTTCATGCTCTTCGTCGTGTAGTTTACTGCGCAGAAAATCTTTAACCGCATCGGGCGATAATAGTGCATCAGTGGTTTTGGTCAGCTCTTCAAAATAACGCCGAGACATTTCAAGCACCGCCTGCAATTGCGCATATTTGGCCGGACCGAGTCCTTTATGCTCGCAAAAATCATCCTGTGAAGCACCAATAAGCGTGCGCAGGCTACCAAATTGGGTTAACAAGCTACGTGACAAATCCACCGCATTCATGCCTTTTGTGCCGGTGCGCAAAAAGATCGCCAACAATTCGGCGTCAGACAATTGGGCAGCACCTGCAAGGATTAGTTTTTCACGGGGACGTTCGTTATCGGGCCAATGTTTGATTATCATGATGGGTCACTCCTTTGATTGTGAATAAGACCGAAAAAATTGATAAGAATTCTCGGTCAAATTTGCTATTCTTTACTTCCCTTAACCCAAGCCTAGCAGCTGAGCGACAAATTGCTAACCAATCAAAATATTCTGTTGGCCATTAGCGGTGGCATTGCCGCCTACAAATGCGCCGAGTTAACCCGCCGTCTCAAAGAACGTGGTGCCAATGTTCGTGTGGTAATGACCCATGCGGCTAAAGCGTTTATTACGCCACTAACAATGCAGGCGGTTTCTGCCAACCCGGTTTGTGATGATTTGCTTGACCCGGCAGCAGAAGCAGCTATGGGCCATATTGAGTTAGCCAAGTGGGCTGATTTGATTCTCGTCGCCCCAGCAACTGCCGATGTGATTGCGCGTATTAACGCGGGTATTGCTAACGATTTACTCACCACCGTTATTTTGGCAAGCGATGCCCCATTAGCACTGGCACCGGCGATGAATCAACAAATGTATCGCGCACAAGCCACCCAAGACAATATTGCTAATTTAACCAAACGCGGGGCTAAAATCTGGGGACCGGCGCAAGGCGAGCAGGCTTGTGGAGATGTAGGCCCAGGTAGAATGCCTGAACCAATGGAATTAGTACAATTGACCGAGCTGTACTTTGCCGCCGACAAAGGCATTCTTGACGGCATTACCCTGACAATTACCGCAGGACCCACCCGCGAAGCGCTCGACCCAGTACGATTCATCTCTAATCACAGCTCTGGAAAAATGGGTTATGCCATTGCCGCAGCCGCTATCGATGCCGGTGCATCGGTGAATCTAATCAGTGGCAAAGTCGCCATACCAACACCACAAAAAGCAATTGTAACCAATGTAGACAGTGCGCTTGAAATGCACGCTGCGGCATTGTCTTTAGCGCCCAAATCAGATATTTTCATCGCGTGCGCTGCCGTTGCCGATTACCGCCCTGTAGATGTGGCCGACCAAAAGATTAAAAAGTCAGCTGATACGATGACCATCACCATGACTAAAAACCCTGATATCGTTGCCGATGTCGCCGCGTTAACCGAAGATAGACCCTATACGGTAGGATTTGCAGCTGAAACTCAAGATGTCGAAAAATACGCTAAGGGCAAAATGCAGCGTAAAAACCTCGATATGATCTGCGCCAATGATGTTTCTAAAGGCGGTCAGGGCTTTAATGCCGATGCCAATGCGTTAAGCGTTTTTTGGCAAGGTGGTTCTGAAATGTTACCATTAACCGATAAAAAGCAATTGGGCAAAGCCTTGATTGCACTTATCTTGTCACAATTCAAACGGGTTTAAGTTTACCGATGCCAGCTAAAAATCGTACTAACCGAAAAGAACAGATCTTGCAATGTCTTGCGGTCATGCTCGAAAACAACCCCGGCCAACGGATCACCACAGCCAAATTGGCGCAACAAGTAGGTGTCTCTGAAGCCGCACTTTACCGTCATTTTCCGAGTAAAACGCGGATGTTTGAAGGGTTAATCGACTTTATTGAAGATACAATACTGGCCCGAGTGAATTTGATCATCGACCGTGAAAAGTCAGTGATCCGTAGAATAGAAACCATTTTGGCCTTGTTATTGGGTTTTGCCGAAAAAAACCCGGGACTCAGCCGGATAATGACCGGTGATGCGCTACTCGGTGAGCAAGACAGATTAAGAGAGCGTATTAGCAGCTTTTACGACAAGTTAGAGACACAGTTCAAGCAGATATTACGAGAATCAAAACTACGCGAGGGCAAAAACCTCGGTATTGATGAGGGCGTTCTGGCCAATATGCTGCTGGCCTTTGTTGAAGGCAAATTCAACCAGTTTGTGCGCTCAGACTTTAAACGCTTACCCACCGAACAGCTACCGGCCCAGTGGGCGCATATGCAAAAGACTTGGTTTGAATGAGGGATCTCACACGGAGGCGCGGAGACACTGAGGTCCACAGAGAAAAAGACACAAACAAAAAATAAAAAGAAAGGAATAAAATTCACAAAAATCGTCCACACATATTACTCAAAACTGAATGTATTCTTTTATCTTCTTTCTTTTGTCTTACTCCGTGAACCTCCGTGGCTCCGCGCCTCCGTGTGAAGCTTTTGATTTTCATAGCCGCTGGCCAACAATCTGTGCGCAAAGCCCTACGATAATAGATATTCAATCAACGCAGCGCCCCAAACAACAGACATCATAGTGATCCCCAAGAAAACGGCAGCTGATGCCGTATCTTTGGCTCTGCCAGACAAAACATGATAGTCGGTGCCTACTCTGTCGGTGATGGCTTCAATCGCTGAGTTGAGCAATTCGATGGTGAGTACCAGCAATAACATGGTCACCAACAATGCCCAGTGACTGATAGAGGTTGCAAGCAAAAAAGAAAAAGGAAAGAGAACACCACACAGCACCAATTCTTGACGAAAAGCCGATTCATACTTGAATGCCGCGCTAAACCCTTTGAAAGAACAGCCCATTGCTTTGATTATTCTGCCCAGTCCACCGCCATTTGGTTTTTCGGTTATCGCTTCTTGCTCGTTGTCGGTCATTACTTTGTCCTTGGTTTTTTAATTAACTTAATCTTACCGACAGCTTTCAAAATAGGCAACCGACTGCATTTCAAGTAAACGACTCACCGCCCGTTCAAATTCAAAGGTTAACCTGCCGCCCTGATACAAGTCTGTTATGGCTACCATAGAACTGATATACAGCATGACTTTTTGGTCATATAACTCATCAATCAGGCTGATAAAGCGCCGAGCTTCGTCATCACTTTTCGATTCACTGCGCATAATAACCTGACGTTGGCGGTTAAGTTTCGCCAGTTTGCTGCCATTAGCACCATCTTCTGTACCCTGAGCTATATTCTTTTGGGTTATTGAACCACCCATCTGTGGTATGTTATCAATATATAAACAGTCGTAGCGGCTCGCCAGCTCGATATAATCGTTTTGACTTCGTGCACCCTTGCATAACTGTTCAAAGTCGAACCAGATGCGCTTATCGGCTTCATAAACGTATTGTATAGGCCGATGTGCAACAATGATCTCACCTTGGCTGCGGTAATGGTTATCGCAAGCTTGTTTAAAGTGTGTCAGCATCAATTCTTTGTGGTTGGGTTTTGAGCGTAAAAAATAGGCATCTGACTGGTCGAGTGTGCGTAATCGGTGATCGACCAAACCATCCATATGCACCACCTGCATATTCGCTTCAATGGCTTGGATCGCCGGAATAAACCTCGGCCTTTGCAACCCATCTTCGTATAACCGCGATGGTTCAACATTTGAGGTGGCCACTATGGTCACGCCATTGGCAAACAATTGACGAATAAGACCAGACAGCAGCATTGCATCGCCAATGTCTGAGACAAAGAACTCGTCGAAACATAAAATCCGCGTCTGTTTGGCTATTTGATTAGCTAAAGTAATTAAAGGGTCCGAACAACCCTGTATTTGCGCCAATCGTCGATGTACATCTTGCATAAAACGATAAAAGTGGACACGCTGTTTTTGTTCATGCTCGATGCACTGATAAAAAACATCCATCAAAAAGGTTTTACCCCGACCAACTTTTCCCCACAAATAGAGGCTTTTGGGCGCAATTTGCGTCTCGTTTGACTGATTTAGTTGCTCATAATTGTGTTGTAGGATTTTGACGACTTGCGCTTGCACAGGGTCTGGCTCGAAGTCGGGTTGTAGCAAGGCTTGTTGGTAGTATTGTGTTGGGGTCATTGAATTCGAATCGATTTAATACGTTGGCGGTTCGCACGGCGTACCCTACACAAACAGTCGCTTCTGCTCATCCATAGACATCAAAAAAGCCGCTAACTAAGCGGCTTTTTGTTTAAAACGATAGCGGTTTAGCTCATCGCTGCTTGCAATTTCTTCATCGCATTTTTTTCTAGCTGGCGAACTCGTTCTGCTGAGACGCTGTATTTGTCGGCCAATTCTTGCAAAGTCATTTTCTTGTTGTCATCAAGCCAACGGGCACTGATGATATCTTGAGAACGCTCATCCAAAGAACGAATGGCTGACAACAGTTGGTTCGACGAGTGCTTGGCGTGTTGCTCATTTTCAATTAATGTCGCCACATCCCCGCTTTTATCTTCCAGATATTGCACTGGAGAAAATGAACTCGTTGGTGCGTTATCATCATCGTCATCAGATAAATCAAAACCTAAGTCGATACCGCTCATGCGCGATTCCATTTCAACCACGTCTTTTTCTTTCACCCCAAGGGTTTCAGCCACAGTTTGCACTTCTTTGGCAGAGAACCAACCCAAGCGCTTTTTGTTCTTACGCAGGTTAAAGAATAATTTACGTTGTGATTTGGTGGTAGCCACCTTGACGATGCGCCAGTTGCGCAATACAAATTCATGAATTTCGGCTTTGATCCAATGCACGGCGAAAGAAACCAGACGCACGCCCACCTCAGGGTTAAAGCGTTTTACTGCTTTCATCAATCCAAGATTACCTTCTTGAATCAAATCAGCCTGTGGCAGCCCATAACCCGAATAACCCTTGGCGATATGAACCACAAATCGCAGATGCGACATAATTAATTTACGAGCAGATGCTAAATCACCTTCATTTACGAGGTTTTCGGCATACTCTTTTTCTTCTTTAGCACTGAGCATCGGAATGCTGTTTGCTCGGGCGACATAACTCTCAATACTACCGCCAGCTGGGACGGTTAAAGTCATTGTTTGTGCTTGTACTGCTGTGCTCATAGACTACCTCTATCAAATTAAGCGGTTCGGTTTGCACCACTTTATTTTCAAAATTAACTAGTTTCCATTCCTAAATGCGTCCTTTGCGCAAGCGCTTCATCCAGCTTGTACAGGATGAAAATCGTAACTTGTTAAACCACAAGCCTTCGCGCGTTGCCCGATAGCGCCGTCCTCGGCTTTGGCATCCTGCGTCGCTCTAATTCCTGCATCCATGCAGTCCAGCCAAGTTGGCAGATGAAAACATTGTTTTCGGACGGGCACTAACTATCCTAAAAAGACCTCGTATCTGCGAGAATTCTTTCACTCAACAAGAAAACTCTTGTTATCTTCCCTTTCGTCCCGCTTTTTTGCGTTATTTATAACACCTTTTTCACGGGGGCGTCTTTTTTAACCTATTTTTCCATTTTTATCCAGTATTAATATGTAACCGGAGATAAATATCTATGCTCCTTTATTACGCACATTTACATAAATGAATGAAACGCCATTTCATTTTTGATGATTTGTTGTTAGTGTTAACTGTATATTCCAGCCTAAGTGATGCTATATGTATTGTTACGTTGCCCGGCAGCCAATACTGGATGTCAATCAAGAATTGTTTGCCTATGAGCTGTTGTTTCGTGATGGTAAAAGCAACAGCTTCCCTGATGTTTGCCCTGATGAAGCCACTTCTAAAATTCTGGCTCAAAACCATCTGCTACTCGGTCTCGACGAGTTAACCAACGGTAAATTCGCTTTCATCAATTTTCATGAAGACGCATTGTTGCATCATTTTCCGACCTCGTTACCCATCGATGACATTTATGTTGAGATACTCGAAGACGTGCCCATCAGTGAAGAGTTAGTACTAGCTTGCAAAAAACTCAAACGCTTGGGTTATAAACTGGCGCTAGATGATCATGACTTTGACAAAAAGTGGGATGTTTTCTTGCCTTTTATCGACATGATTAAGGTAGATATCAAACAAACCAACATTTTGCAGATCAATAAGTACTTACGTCGTATTAAGGATATGAACCTTGGTCATCTAGACTTGTTGGCCGAAAAAGTTGAAACAGCGCAAGAGTTTGAACAACTTAAACTATTGGGTTTCCACTATTATCAAGGCTACTTTTTTGCTCGCCCTGAAATCGTTCAAACAAGAAGTCTGGCGCCCAATAAAATGGTGCTGATGGAATTGATCAGTGAAGCAACCAAAGTCAAAATGGATTTAAACAAGGTAACCGAGCTTGTCGAAAGAGATGTTTCGCTGTCATATAAGCTGTTACGTTTTATCAACAGTTCGGCTTTTAGCCGTCAGCAAACCATAGGTTCGTTAAAACACGCACTCAATTATATGGGCGAGTTAGAGCTCAAAAAGTTCATCTCATTAATCGCATTGGCCAATTTGGGTGATGGCAAACCCAGTGAGTTGGTTAGTCTGTCAATTATCCGAGCGCGTTTTTGCTCACAAATTGCCGACAAGCGCCATGATCAAGAAAACCCGCCGATGGCCTTTTTAACTGGCCTGTTTTCTTTGGTCGACGCCCTGCTCGACCAAGAATTGAAAGTCATCGTCGAAAAACTACCGATATCTCCAGAGATAAAATCAGCCTTGTCAAACAATGAAGGTTATTTGGCTGCTTATCTACAAACTGCAATTTGTTATGAAAAGGGTCAATGGGACAAGCTCGACACATACGCTGCCAAGCTTGGTATTCCGATGGAAGATATCAGTGATTTCTATCAAGATGCTTTGCAGTGGGCCAATAGTTTTAATGAATAATCCATCTTTAAATCAAAGCATCTCAGGCTCTATCTGACTGACGTAGCGCCGAACAGAAAATAACGAACCCGCAAAACCCAAACCAATGGCTATCAGCATCAGATAGCCAAATTCACCAAACGACAAACCTTGCAGAATAAAATCATTGTTGTAAGACTCAGCCACCCGCGTAATGGCCGCGCCTAACCACCACAGCATCATCTCTAATACCAAAAAGGCGACGAAACCACCAAAAAAACCATACCAAATGCCGGTGTATAGAAACGGTCTTTGAATGTACCCTTCGGTTGCACCCACCAGCTTCATCACTTCTATCTCTTCTCGCTTGTTCATGATAGACAAGCGAATGGTATTGCCGATGATCAGCACCACCGCTGATAACAGCAAAATGCCTAGGGTATAAACGCTTTCTTGCAATAATCTGACAATAGCGTTGAGCCTTTGTAACCATTCGATGTCTAACTTGCCAAGCTCAACTTCACGTTCTTTTTGCAACTTGGCCAACAACGCATCTGCCGCATCAGGCGCTCGGTTCGAATTGGTTGGACGTACTAATATAACCGCAGGTAACGGATTATCATCTAGGTAATTCAGTGCGTTGCCAAAGCCAGACAGGGCCTTGAACTCTTCCATTGCGGCTTTGGGTGAAATGTATTGAGTACTGTCTACTTCGGGGTATAGATTGACCCGAGCCAATAGGTTTCGGCTTTTGGTTTCACTGATATTAGATTTGAGAAATAGGGTGATTTCAGATGCACTGTCAAAACTGCCACTAACACTCTGCACGTTTTTGACCAATACATGTAAGGTTGCCGGTAGCGTCAAACTCAGCCCCAGCACCATAATGGTCATAAACGATGCCGATGGCGTGCGCCACATGCCGCCAAGACTGGCAATCATTTGGCGAAAGTTGTTGAGCAAAAACATTGGTAGTCTTTGCATAAACCCTTTTTTATGTAGGTCTTCAGCACCACTTGCCCGGTTGTCAAATAATAGACTCATGAGCGCCCTCGGTTGCCATCAGGCGTATGCAATCCGTCATTAACCACTTGGCCATGACTCAACGTCAAGGTGCGATAGCGCATTCGGGCAATCAAGCCCAAATCATGGGTGGCAATTAAAACCGAAACGCCCATTTGATTAAAATCTTCAAATACACCGAGGATTTCTTTGGATAATTCGGGGTCGAGGTTTCCGGTGGGTTCGTCTGCAAGTAATATCGGCGGTTTGTTGACAACGGCCCGAGCAATGCCCACCCGTTGTTGTTCACCACCCGAGAGCATATCAGGACGGCAACGCGCCTTATTTAACAAACCCACTTTATCAAGTGCTACGTCCACCCGCTTGCTAATTTCTTTACGGGTGTATCCTTCGATGATCAAGGCAAAAGCCACATTGTCAAATACAGTATGGTCGCGCAGCAACAGGTGGTTTTGAAAAATCATACCGATATCGCGGCGCACGTAAGGCACCTGTTTTTTGGTGATTTTGGTTAGGTCATGGTTGTTGATTAACACAGAACCAGCAGAGGGCCTTTCCATGATGCTGATCATTTTAAGCAAAGTACTTTTACCAGCCCCAGAGTGGCCAGTCAAAAACGCCATTTCACCTTTTTTAAGGTGAAAACTGACTTTTTCAAGCGCAATAACCCCACCACGGTAGGTTTTGCTGACGTCCTTAAAATGAATCATCGATTGACCCTAGTGCCGCTTTATTCATCGTGGGCAAATAACGCGTCGATAAAGTCTTTGCTGTTAAAAGCACGCAAATCATCAATACCTTCACCAACACCAATATAACGAATAGGAATAGAGAACTTGTCGGCTATGGCAAACACCACGCCACCTTTGGCGGTACCGTCGAGCTTACTGATGGTCAGTCCGGTCAAACCCACCGCTTTGCTAAATAGATTGACCTGACTCAAAGCATTTTGCCCGGTACCGGCATCAAGCGTTAACATCACTTCATGAGGCGCGTTAACGTCTAGTTTTTTCATCACTCTGACGATTTTCTTCAGCTCTTCCATCAGGTGATCTTTATTTTGCAATCTGCCTGCGGTATCGGCGATGATCACATCAATATTTCGGGTTTTAGCCGATTGTATCGCATCGAAAATAACAGATGCACTATCAGCGCCGGTATGCTGAGCGACCACAGGGATGTCATTACGGTCACCCCAAACAGTCAATTGCTCAACTGCCGCCGCACGGAAAGTATCACCCGCCGCCAGCATCACTGATTTGCCTTGTTCTTGAAATTGTTTGGCCATTTTACCTATGGTGGTGGTTTTACCAACACCATTAACGCCAACCATCAAAATGACATAAGGTCCGTCTGGGTTAACGGGTTCTATGGGTTGCTCTACTGGCCCCAGTAATTCAGCCATTTCTTGCTTAAGCAGGTCATACAAGGCTTCGGCATCTTTTAATTGTTTGCGACTGGCGTGTTTGGTGAGGTTTTCAACCAGTTTCATTGAGGTTTCAACACCAACATCGGCAATCAATAATTGGGTTTCGAGATCTTCAAATAACTCATCATCGATTTTTTTACCACGGAACAAGCTGACAAATCCGCTGCCAAGATTGGTTTTGGTTTTGCTCAGGCCTTTTTTAAGGCGGGCAAAAAAACCTTCTTTTTTGACGGGTTCAGGTTCTTCTTCAGGTTCTGGTTCGGCTTTGTTATCTGCGATAGCGTCGATATCAACGGTTGTGCTAACGTCTGTGTTAGCAACCTCATCAAACATCGCGCCCATTTCATCCTGCTCAGGTGCGTCTTGTGCATCAATATCTGTGAGCGCGTCAATATCAGCAGTAACGTCAATATCTGCGGTAGCAACCTCGTCAAACATCGCGCCCATTTCGTCTTGTTCAGGCTCTGATTGGTTTTTTGTTTCAGCTAGAATTTCAGGCTCGGGTGCAGGTGCTGACTTAGCAACCAAAGGCGCAGCAACTTCATCCAGCATTGCGTTCATTTCATCATGTTCAACAGGCGTAGTGGCTGCTTCATCAAACATGGCTGCCATTTCATCTTGCTCAGGCGCAGTTTCTGATGACTTAAGGGCTACATCAATAGAAGGCTGTTCTAACTCTGGTTCTAACTCTGGTTTTAATTCTGGTGCTAACTCTGATTTTTCCTGGGTGTCTGATGTCTGCGCCTCAGTGACGTCTTCTTGAGGGGTTTCAACTGTTTCAGTTTCGTCTTCATTAGACTTTTTGCCTTTGCCGAACCACGAAAAAAACTTGTCTTTAATCGCCATTTAACTAATAACCACCCTATCGATTTATTGAGGTCTGTTTATCTTTATGTGTTGGCCAACGGCTCAAAGATAAACAGGCCCTAGTATTACGCTAATCATGCGCACATAATACCACTAACTTTTGATAAAAATAGAACAACCTTAAAATAATGACTAGAAAGTTCAACCGTTCATTAGCCAAGTCAAGTCAACACAAAAAAAAGCCCCAAGCCACTACGGGCATGATCCGCATCATCGCCGGAAAATGGCGCGGTCGCAGGTTGCCAGTGCACGATATTGAAGGTCTTCGCCCCACCACAGACCGAGTTAAAGAAACCGTATTTAACTGGTTAATGAATGAAATTGACCAAACTCGATGTCTCGACTGTTTTTCCGGTAGCGGTTCGTTAGGTTTTGAGGTTTTATCTCGAGGCGCAACATCGGTTACCATGATTGAAAAAGACCATCAGGCCGCCAAACAACTGGCCGAGAATGTTACATTATTGTCAGCAGGCAATACCGAAGAGTTTGGCGCCCAAATCGTCAAAGACGACTGCCTGAGTTATTTGTCAACTCAAACAACCCCCTATGATTTGGTGTTTATCGACCCGCCCTTTCGCAAAAACTTGGCTGAGCCTGTTTGTGAATTATTACAAAGTAGAGGGTTATTAACGCCATCAGCATTAATTTATGTCGAAATAGAGAGTGAGTTAACAGATTTGACAGTGCCTGCCAATTGGCAGTTATTGAAGGAAAAAACCGCCGGACAGGTCAGTTTTCGTTTATATCAAAATAGTTGATTTAGCTGATTTTCATCAGCTAATTTCAAACATATCGTGAAATCGCATGATTTGAAAAACTTTGAGAACACGTTCATTTGAATTGATGACTTTGATGGTTTGAAGTGGGGTACCTTTGAATTTTTTCTTCATATGAATCATTAAACCCAACGCCGCACTGTCGATGAATTCAGCGTCAGCCAAGTCAATGATAAAGGTCGTATCTGGCGCTTCAACTTCAAGAAAAACCTTGCGAAAATGCTGTACTAAATGCGCGTTAAAAGCGCCTTTAATAGTCACAGTAAATACTTTGTTTTCTTTAACCCATGTTAAATCTTGCATCGCGATTTTTCACCTGCATCAATACCAAATGCGCTTAAGTGGTCGTTATCGCTGCCACCAGTAAAGTTATGTGTCAATAACAACACATTCAATAACCATAGCACAGGATGTTACGAACAGGTTAAAAAGGTAGAGGTAACACCCGGTTACCAACAAAACATTAGATAGAACCGCAATTGTTTACCTTAGCGCAAAGCGCGTCGTATTCTTGCCGTGCATTAGAATAGTCTTTATCGGCAGCGGCTTTAAACCAGTGTAATGCTTTTTGATCATCCTGTTCTGTGCCCAGTCCATCGCGGTACATCTGGGCTAGGTTCAATTGCCCTGCGGCATCACCCGCAAGCGCCGCCTTGGTAAAAGCTTCAAACGCACCTTCATAATCGCGATAATAACCGTCTTCACCACGATACATCGCTATGCCTTCTTGATTATCTGGGTTGACGTAATGTTGGTATTCCTCGACTGTCGCACGGGGGATCACTATCCAGCCATCTATTTTGAGGTTTTTGGGTCTTCTAACTTCATAAATAGTATCTGCCGCTACCATCGCAAGCAATTCATCACGGCTAACAGTGATTTTTTTCTTTGAGAAAAAACCATCGAGCATCGCCCGGTCAGATTTGATTTGGTCGTGAGCATTGCCTTTACGGCTTTTGTAGATATTGCCCACTTGCAACGTCAAATTATGTTCGTTGACCTCAATGGCTTTGAGCACGGTATAACGAAATTTGGGGTGAGCTTGATCATCATAAGCAAAATAATCGACAAAATAAAAGTCGTTGATTTTAGGTTCAGTCACCAGTTGATGTTCAGCTTCAAGTGCTTGGCGATAATCATTCCAGTTCATAACGGCAAACAGCATTAAAACAACAATGCCGACATGCTTAGCGGCGAAATAGCTCCAAGGTAGCATTTGACGCTTCAACGCCCTAAGCAGCTTAGGTTTAACGCAAGGAGGCTGACAATGACCACAGTCACATTTAAATTGGTATTGTCGATTGATGACAAACATCGGAATATCCATCAGTTCGAAAGCTAGGTATTTAACCTTGCCACACAGATGAAAGCCAGTTTCACTGCATTTTTCACACTTAACGTGGTCGATATGCGGCCCTTGAATTTCGTCTGATTTTACATGAGTGAATAACACAATAAGTCCTTCAAAATCGATTAGGATTTTATCCTAGCCACTTTTTTTGCACGTTAAAACGGATGTTCGACGAATGGTCCGTTTTTGTCGGTGGAGTCACAAGTAACTCAAAATCACACTATTGGAGCGCCTTTTAAGCAAACCAAACTGCTTACATGGATAATAAAGCAACGCAATTATCGTAATCCAAGCTGTATATGCCAGCAACAAACTTGGCTCATAACCCTGTGGCGCAACCCTCATGCCGCCAAAGAAATTGACCGCCTCGCCGTATCGTAAAAAAGTATATAAATGTGCCGTGAGATTAATCACAGGCACATGAATGAGGTAAAAGAACAAAGGTACTGAACCCAGCACTTTTAGCCAGTGCACAGCGGGATAAATTTTGCCCTCAACGCTAACTTTATCGAGCAACGCCAGCAACATTAATCCCGGTCCAATGGTCATTAAAATAAACTGAAGCGATGCCGGATACTTAGTGGTATTGATAAACGACAAAATAGAAAACAATACTGTATCTTGACCTTGATAAGCACTTGGGTCGCCATAAATGCCTGTCGCCCGCAGCGCGATAAAAGCCAAAACCATAGTGCTACCTAGCAACAATAGCGTTTTTTGTCGTTGGGGTTGTGGTTTTAAAAACAGCTCTCCAAGTACATACCCCAATGCCATAACCGAGAACCATGGCAACAGCGGATAAACAACAATAATGCCATAGTTGGTGTCGTTAAAGCCTATCCAACTACTTAGATGAAATATTTTCCACAACCAATCTACCTGACCAAACAGGGCGCTCAGTACTGCATCGTCAATGGCATTGTGCAATAACAAAAATGGCAACGTAACAGCTAATATCCAACGTTTGGGCAGGTAAATCAGCCCCGACAATATCACCATTGAACAGCCTATTGCCCAAATAACTTGTATAAAAGTCACGGCATAACCCACCTGCCAACTCAGATTGACCACAGTGAGTTCCAGTATGATTAACCATACACCACGGCTGAGCAGGTAATTTCGCAATTGCGCTTTAGATTCGAGCTTTTGACTGTATAACATCGCACTTACGCCTGTTAGAAAAACAAACAAGGGGGCGCAAAAGTGGGTGATCCATCTTGTTAAGAACCACGCAGGTGTTGTTTGACTCAAATCTGTTGGGCTAAACCCGGCAGCGCCCCAAAAATCTCTGGTGTGATCTAATGCCATCAATACAATGATAAGCCCACGCAATATATCAATCGAGACTAAGCGTTTTTGTAGAGTGTCAGTCATGGGGGTTATTCCTTATTCAACGTCAGTGTTTGTGTCCAGCGTCCGGTATGCAAACCGTCTTTCGCTCTGGCGTATATGATCAATTCGGCTTTTTGTAAAAAAGTCACGTTGTCGATATCGAACGATGCGACAAAACGGCTGTCGTTGTCATAACTTAATTCAACACTGGCCAATGTGTTGCTGCCTTGTCGTAACTGTGCCCACACATAAACATCACCGCTGCGCCAATGGCCTTGTGGGCTTAATTTACAACCGCACAACATACGGACTTTGGCACTGATACTCAATTGATTTTTGTTATCTAATTGATAATCTCCCTCAACAATATATCCCGGTAATTCTATAACTACAGGCCTAGCCATTTGGTCTGGATATATCCAGCTCGACACACTCACCTGTTGGGCTGAATTCAAGTAATCCATTGGACCTGTTGCCTCAATAACAACCGGCGTTGCTACATCAATAGATAAATCGGCCAGAAAAAACGCCGACGACTTATCTATTTTTAGGCTGTTGGTTGTGGTGTTCATAATTTTGTCGGTATTACCTGTACCACCGGTGGTCAATCCTTGCGCCAGTATTTCACCACTGTCACGATGCTTAATAGTGACCAGCGCTCCGCCTGTATAGTCACCGATAAACTTAGCGTCTTGTGCCAAAACATAAACAGCCAATTTGGTTTGTCCGGCCATCGAACTAAGCGGTAAGAGTAATAAAATCGTGATAATAAGCTGCCCAAATGTAATGTGCATTGTTGTTGCCCCTATAAGTTTTGAAGCACTGTACAATGCCCATCGATGACAAGCATGAAAAAGCCGGTAACTTAGGGTGACACAAGGTGACACCTGTCTGTAACCCTTGTATTATATGGCGCTTACTAAAAGGGAGCTTAAAATTAATGACCACGATTTTAGTCGGCAACGACTTGATGATCGATGTAGCAAAACGGCGCGTGTTTAAGCATGACGTCGAATTATCGCTGCCCGAGCGTTCTTACCGATTGCTTTTGACCTTGGTTGAGTCGGCACCCAACATCGTGAGCCACGATGATTTGATTAAAGCAGTATGGCCCGACAGGGTGATAAGTGATGAAAACTTAAAACAACGAATCTCTCGATTAAGACGGGCACTTGATGACCCATCAGACAAACCCAATTATATTGTCGCCGAACGTGGCTTGGGTTATCGCTGTATCGCTACGGTTAAGTCTCAAGTTGAAACTGAAGTAAAGGTTGAGGCGAAACCAGTCGCAATGCCTACGCGGTGGCAAGCTCACAAAACAAAAATCATCGGTGCCCTTGGTATCATTGTGCTTGGTATTATTGTCTTCATTGCAACAATGATGATGAATCCGGTTGAGCCAATACCCGTTGCTAAAGTCGGCGAATTCACCGCCGTTGATTATTCAAACCAAGCACAGCAATACTATTATCGCTTCAAACCGAGTGACAACTTCACCGCAATTGACCTTTATCAAAAAGCCATAGAAACCGACCCTAATTACAGCTTTGCCTACGCAGGATTGGCCAATGCTCATGCCCAAGCTTATTACCAATACGGTCAAGGCGAAGATGCCCTGCAACAAGCCATTAAGTATTCTAACCGCGCCATCGAAATCGCGCCAAATCAAGCTTGGGGTTATAAGTCGCTGGGGCTGACCTACCATTTGAGTGGTCACTTTAACGCTGCCATTGCGGCTTACGACAAAGCAATAGAACGCGCACCTTGGTGGTCATCACCAGTCAACAACAGCGCTTTTGTGCATCAAGAGGCCGGACGATTAGTTAAGGCTTATCAACAGGTGTTAACCGCGATAAAAATGGACACCAAAGACCCCATCCCTTATTTGTTTCAAGGGTTGGTCTATCGCGATTTGGGCATGGCCGCTCATGCACTTAAAGCCTTTAATCGCGCAATAGAGTTAAAACCCGATTATCTACTGGCACAAAATTATCTAGCCGAATACTATTTGTCGGTGGGTGACTATCGACAGGCGTTACTTATGGTTGAAAAAACCATTGCTAGGGCAACACAAAATCAATTCGCTCACTGGCTCAACGCTCACATTCAATTGCAAATGGGTAACAAAGTAAAAGCAATCGAACACTTTACACAAACTGCTACTTTAGGCGGGCGTCATCTGCTCATCGCCCAAATCTATTTGGCTGTTTTGCGCCAAGATAACCCACAGTTATTACAACTGGCAGAACAGACCAACAGCGCCATAGCCCAAGGCAATCAATGGCCAGAGTTAATTTATGCTCAAGGTTTGTTGGCATTAGCCAATCAAGATAATGACAGGGCGATATTGAGTTTCGGCCAAGCCGTTGACGCGGGACTCAGGCCGTTTTATTTGCAAGGTAATGCCATATTGTCTAGTGAGTTAACGACCTTGCCTGCTTTTAAAGCTTTAGTTTTGAAGCAAACACAAAAGTTGGCTAAAGCACGAGGACAAGTGATGATTTTGGAGCAGAAACAATAAGAAGTTTATTTTTTACCATGCGCCTATTTTTTACCATGTTGATAGGCCCGTTTTATCGCAATTTTCAACTTTTCGATTTCTATCGGTTTGGTGACATAACCCACAGCACCTGCCCTAATAGCATCCATCACCTTGTCTTTTTCGGTGACCGCAGAAACCATAATGATTTTAACGTCTTTATCGGCTTCTTTTAAGCGGCGAGTTGCCTCAATACCGTCCATATCGGGCATGGTAATGTCCATGGTAATAACGTCTGGTTTGACGTAAGAATAATCGAATATGGCCACTTTACCCGACGAAGACACTTGAATAACGTGGTGTCCGAGCTTCTCTAACATTTGTTTGAGTTTTTTAGCGGTCAATTCAGAATCATCAACAATTTGAATATTCAATGGTTTCATGGGGGGGCTCTCTTGATGATTTTGGTTAAACTATTCGCCTAAAAACTGTCAAGAGGGAGAAAATAGGGTTCCCTTATTGCAAGTGCAGATTTTAGACTCGTTCTTTGTCTTTTACTGTAGCCATGCAGACTGAATATCTCAAGTGACAATCTATGAAGCTGTTATAGCAAATGACAACAATTCATCATTTCCCCCGATATTAATTGCGTTAACCACACTATTATCAGCCTCTTTGTGGCATCCGCCGCTGATGAATTCGGTTATTGCCAGTGGCCTAAAACTGGGTTATGTTAACCGTCACTAGGCATAACACGAGACACAATTATAGATGGCAATAAAAAAAATAAAAAATGAAAAAGAATTACTAAAAACTGCACTGGAAATTGGTCAGGGATACGCCAAAAACCGAGGATTTCCACCATTTAAATCCACCGATGCCCAAAAAGACAAAATCGAGTGTATTTATCGATTGTTAGTTCAAGACAAAATGATCCATCCTTTACCGGAAGATCAAGAAAACAGCGTCAACATGAAACATAAACTGGCGGTATGGATCTCTCATAAACTGCCAAAAGATCACCCACTGTTGCAATAGCCTTTTTGACGATAACATGTGAGATTTGACCACTTTAGCGATATCCTGTCATCACAGCATTGATCGCTAACAGCCGACAATAACGAATGCCGGATAGCCCCAACGCCTTTGTAGAGCACGCGCAATGGGCCCTTTGGTATATATGCCGAGCGAAAAAAACAATTGGTCATGATCTTGCTAATACCATTGACTATTTGCCGTTACCAATACTACTAAGGGAACACCATGAATCGATTTGTTAAACTGGCTGGGCTACTCGGCACGACAATGTTTGCCCACAACGCCGTTGCCGAAACTGTCAGCATTAGCCGACTAGATGCCCACGACATCAAAAGCAGCTATTTTGAACTGAGCGAAGACCAGAAAGTCGAAATCGAGTTTCTAGCCCCCAAAAGTGTCATCGAAAGTGACTATGACGAAGACCGAAATGGCGATCGTAACCTCACTGATTTTGTTTGGATCATCGATTTAAACACTCGCGAAACCGTCTGGCGCTCACGCAGAGCAGACGAAATAGAAGCGGGTAAAAATCGCAGACTCAAAGTTTATGGCGACAAAGTCAATCTCGACAAAGGCCGTTACGGCATGTTTTACTCTACCCACAACTTTCGAGCTGAATCCCACAGCGGCATGGACTTTTTCTTATATGGGCTGTCAACCTTACTGCGTGACGACAACAAAATCACCCATGAAGACATAGAGAGCTTTTATGTCGATTTACGTGCCAAAGACATCGAAAAAATCACACCTGAAAAATCTTTCAACCCTTTTGCCGGCACCAAAGAAGTCGTCAGCCTTCACAAAGTACGTAAAAACCGCTTCGAGCAGTTTGGCCTTAGCGTTGCCAAAGACACTGAATTATCGATATACGCACTGGGTGAAATTGCTGGTAAAGACGAGGCAGATTCTGCTTGGTTAAAAAATGCAGATACGGGTGAAGTTGTTTGGAAGATGGACAAAAAATCTACCGAAGCTGCCGGTGGCGCGCGTAAAAACCGCAAGTTCAAGGGCACAGTTCCGGTGAGCAAAGGTTCATACGTGATGAGTTATTCTAGTGATGGTAGCCATCACTACAACGATTGGAACAGCCAACCACCTTACGATCCACAAGCTTGGGGTGTCAGCGTTTATGCCGACAAAGCAGCCAAGGTTGAAATGTTTAATCCCAAAGAAAGACTCGACGCACTGAAAGTTTTGAGCATTTCTAAAGTTGGCGACAATGCATATGTAAGCAAACACTTTAAGCTATCTAAAGCCACTAATGTTCGCGTAGTCGCCCTAGGTGAACGCGCTAGCAGCCGCAACATGGCCGACCATGGTTGGATTGTAAACAGCAAAGACCATTCAAAAGTTTGGAGTATGAAAGTCCGAGATACCGAGCACGCTGGTGGTTCAAGCAAGAACCGCATCAGTGATGAGATAATCTACTTGCCAGCGGGTGAATACACTGTTAATTATGAATCTGATGGCTCTCATTCATACGATGGCGGCTGGAATGCATCGCGTCCACATGATGAAAAGAAATGGGGTATCAGCTTGTATGGTGTTGGTAATGACTTCGACAAAAAATCAATTGAAATGCTTAAATCAGCAGATTCAAACGCCATTGCCCAGATTGTTCGGGTTGGCGATGGACAGCGCCGTTCAAAAGAGTTTGAACTGACGGCCGAACAAAAAGTCCGCATTTATGCCATCGGCGAGGGCGATTCTGGTGACATGTCAGATTACGGTTACATCAAAAACAGCGAAACCGGCAAACGGGTTTGGTACATGTTTGCCGATGAAACCGAACACGCCGGCGGCGCGGGTAAAAACCGTCAGGTCAATGAAGTGGTCACCCTGCCAAAAGGCAAATACAAGCTCTACTTTCGCACCGACGGCAGCCACTCTTTTGAAGATTGGAATGCCAATCCGCCGACAGACAAACAGCACTACGGTATTACCGTATACGATGCGAGCAAATAATCACACTGATTGCTGAAACAGTCGCTTAATCGGCTGCGCTATAGACAAAAGGTGCCATCTAGCGATGGCACCTTTTTTGTTGGTATTTTTTGATGGTAAAGGACAGAAAGTCAGAGCGACAAGCCACTATGAAGCCTCATGTCAGTAACTAAAGCCAAATATCGCTATAAGCTACTCTAACGTGTGCGAGATTGATGTTTTGCCTACGAGACCTGCCTTACACTGTTCTTTTTGAGCATTGTTAACAGTGTTTATGCCCGGCAGTTTATACCAATGACATTAATACATTGGTCTGATTTTGCCGATGTGTCGGACCAATTGCAAAATGACCAGTTAATGAATGGATTTGGTATTACTTCACCGCAACAAAAAAGCCGATGGTCCCTACGGAACCACCGGCTTACATGTTTAACTGTTAAATGACACTCTTGGTGGTCACCACAAGGGCAATCTACTTACCCCTTTAAATCCACCTATCTTAATAAAAATTTGCAGGAACCCGAATTTTTATTAACCCACGTAAATCCCAAGACAATATGCTCCGTCATTGCCACATTGCGTCATTCCATGCACGTGAACCCCTACATATTTCCTGGCAACCCCGAGAGTGCCAAACAACCCTTTTATACAATCTTCCTATTTTACAGCTTCCATTGTTCAACGACTTCCTTAACACCTATCCTTTACACGCTTTCCTGTTTTACCGCTTCCGTTTTAACAGCTTCCTTTACACGCTATCCTGTTTTACCGCTTCCGTTTTAACTAATTCCCATTACCCATGCAATCCGTTTATATCCTAGTTCCTTTTATACAGCTAACATTCCTGATTGATACAACGTCCGTTTCACTGATTGCCATCCTTTTTTAAACAACTTCCTTTTTAACGTTTGTTCTGCTCGGTAACTGGTTACACATATTAATGATTACTGGGTAAAAGCGTTATCAATAATAAGCCAAATTATATCAATAAAAAGACGACAACAATAATATTTCATAATATCAGTGAGTTACACGATTATTTGTTACTTTATAATTCGATAGAGTTCAGTTTTTTACAGCCGAGGCCAGATTTTAACAATGACTAATTTTGTCCATTTTCATTGAAATTGACACTTTGTATAGGCACAACGTCGCACCAATTTTATGAATAACAAGACGATAATTATCAACGCCCGGCCAAGAAGCTCTCTTCGTACCCACACGAAAAATGTAACTTATTGTTTTTTATTAATAAATACAAAAAACAGCCAATTTTTGATGATTTGTAATCCAAAAATATTTTCAGTACACTTGCTATCCCATTTGGGAATTCAACTAATAAACAAAGACTTAGGAGTAATTATGGAATTCAAGAAATTGAAACTGAAAAAAGCAAAGGTAATGGAATTGTCAGCAGATATCGAATCTTTGCCAATGGAAGATACAGCTAAAGTTGCTGGTGGTATCCCAACATATTTGACTTGTATTGCTGATTGTCACGGCATCACTGGTCAGATTTGCTACCCACCTCAAGAAAGCTAATCGTAGGGCTATAGGCCACTAGTGCTGTGACACAAACTATTTGAAATGCGGCACCAACGATTATACTATCAGAACCCCGGCAAATTGTTGTCGTGGGTTCTTTTTTGGTTTTAAGGAGCCTGTTTTGCCAACACAACATACGATTACGTGGTCCCCTGTAGCCAATGAAATGCAAACCACTAAAATAATCAATCTAATCAGAGCTCTAGCCAAACGTTTAGCCGAAAAATCAGTACTAGAAAAAAATATTAGTTTGGCAAGCGGCATCCCAGGAATTAGTCTTTTTCTGACTAATTATCAAAGACTTATTGAAAACCCTCAAGATTGTACAGATGTCATTAACGCAGGCTGGCAAATGGTTTATCAAGTAATTGAAGGCAATCAAGTGACTCCTTCTCTTTACAATGGTCTGGCTGGTATTGCCTGGACAGTAGATTACTTACAACACAACAGCCCCGAACCATTCGAAGATTATAATGAAGAATTAGATCAACATTTTGAGCAATTGCTATCTACAACCCGATGGACAGGCGAATATGAGCTGATCAGCGGCCTGTGTGGTATAGGGCTTTACGGCTTGGGTCGTTGTGATATCGACAGTGGCAAAAGAATTGCAGAAAAAGTCATTCATCACTTAATAAAAAACAAATGCACCGACAGCAATGGTACTTATTGGGTGACTGATACCGGTTCAGCTTACAGGCAAGGCGATAAGAATACCGAAGAAGTTAACCTAGGATTGGCGCATGGCACCACAGGCGTCATTGCTTTGTTAAGTAAGGCCGTTAAAAAACATGTGTTATTAACACAAACCGCCCCTTTGCTACAAAGTGCCTGCGATTGGTTATTGGCCCAAAAAAATGATGACCCATCACAAAGTTATTTCTCTTACAACAGCCTCAAACAATGCGAAAGTCGTCTTGGTTGGTGTTATGGCGACTTAAGCAATGCCTACGTGTTGTATAAAGCAGGTTTAGTTCTACAAAACAAAGCGTTAGCTGATGCAGCCTTGTCTATTGCAATAACCACTTGTGAACGTAAAAAAGATCAATCGGGCATGGTCGATGCCAGTTTTTGTCACGGTAGCAGCGGCATAATGTTTATGTATCAACGCTTATCTTTCTACAGTGGAGACGAAACCTTAACAACAGCAGCCCAGTACTGGTTAGCACAAACCCTTGAACTTGTTGACAGTGATGAAGATCTCAGCGGATTTAACTACTTTAGAGGTAGAAACAACGCAGCTGAAGAAGACCTCGGTTTTCTTGAAGGTTTTGCCGGTATTGGTCTGGCATTACTGGCCGCAATACAAACCAAAGAACCAGACTGGGATGAAGTATTGATGTTGGGTTAATGGCGAATGATTTGGCTGCAAATACGGGAAAAACTAGGTATTCCTAAAGAGGAATATAGAAGAATACTTGGGAATATCGCCAAAGTCATCAGTAAAAACAGTAGCAAATCTTTCCAGCATTCGATTTGACAATCGACGGCATTGAAATTAAATAATCGCCATAACAAACTGACTGCCCATATACAACAAAGCACAATACAAACCGGTTAAAGCAGTGGTTTCAGCCAAACAATTCATATTTTCAGTGATAACAGCTTTCATTGTGATTAACCCTTGGTTGCTTATTAGTGATTGAAGTGCCGGTTTGGTTAATAACTTGTCCAACCCGATAACTTGAAACCATTTTATCCAAAACAGCGCTTTCAGGTTCTTTCATACTCGACAAAAAATCGTAGATATACGACAAATGCAGGTTTTTTTTGTTGTGATGTAAATAACCATTTAAATAAAGTTAATTTATTTACGATTGTAACCAATTGATTTTAAACAACTATAAATATAATTTAAAACTTTCTTTATCTTTTTACTTGAAAAACCATTTCCTCATCCTCAAATCTATTTACAGGTTGCCGACAGGAGCCTAACCAAAACCACTTGGCCATAAGGGCATATCAAGCGGTTAATTTAAAGACACAAATCGCTCGTTCGCAGCACCAGAATTACACGTAATCTGGTCAGAAGAGCACAAAATTAAATATTGCTTATTTTAAGGGTATCACTATGCGTAATTTAGACTTATCTCCACTGTACCGTTCATTTATTGGCCTTGATCATCTCGCTTCTATGGTTGATAACGCCTCACGTCAAGAAAAACAACCTTCTTACCCGCCGTACAACATTGAGTTACTGGCCGAAGACAAATACCGCATCACCATGGCTGTGGCCGGGTTTGTAGAAGAAGAGTTAGACATTGAATCACAACAAAACCACCTAATCGTCAAAGGCACCAAAGCCAAACCAACACAGGAAAAAGAATTTCTGTATCAGGGCATTGCCGAACGAAACTTCGAACGCAAATTCCAGCTAGGCGACTTTGTTAAAGTCATCGATGCCAACATCGAAAACGGCCTGTTGCACATCGAATTGTTAAGAGAAGTACCCGAAGCGTTGAAACCGCGCAAAATTGCCATCAACAAGAAAGGCAAATTAATCGACGGTTAAACTTTTGAGTTAACGGTTTGATTCAAACAACACCCGGCTTTGCTGGGTGTTTTTGGTTTTACGAGGGGGCTTGTTCAAATCTCAAATGAAGGAAGGATTGCCGAATTTGGACATAGAACAAGGTGATCTGTCGGCATCAAATAACCGATGGGTTACGGCTCGTACCTCGCCTAACCCATCCTCCAAACCGGGCGTTAAGTCGAGTTGTAATGATCTAAAATATCAAACAAAATCAGACCTTCTCTACCATCACCCCATCTGACATTTCAAACACCTTATCTGCACTTGCAATGGTTTCTTTACGATGGGCTATGATAATTCGCGTGATGTTCAGCGACTTTATCGCATCGTTCACTATGCTCTCTGCGTTGTGGTCGAGGTGGCTTGTTGCTTCATCGAGGATGATGATTTTGGGATTTTTGTATAATGCCCTAGCAAGGAAAATACGCTGTTTTTGACCGCCCGACAGTGCCGAGCCCATATCACCTATCAAGGTATTGAACTTCATTGGCATAGCTTCTATGTCAGCAAGAATACCCGCCATTTTGCAACATTTGCTGACGTGTTCGGTGTCTGGTGTTGGATCAAAAAAACTGACATTGTCGGCAATAGTGCCCGACAGTAATTGGTCGTCTTGATGCACCGCTGCAATTTGCCTGCGGTAGTTGCCAAGGCCAACGCTCGACAGCTCTTCGCCGTCTATCTCGATGCTGCCTGATGTTGGTTGATACAAACCCACCAGCAATTGCATCAGCGTGGTTTTACCGCAGCCCGACTGCCCCGTGATAGCCACCGATTCGCCAACACCCACTTTAAAATTGAGTTTTTTCAGTACGTCAGCTTCATTACTGGCATAGCGAAAGCTGATGTCTTTACAGTTAATTTCGCCTTTAATCTCGGTATTACGGTTTAGCGTGCCCGTCTCTTCTTGGGGGTGCATAACAATGTCAGCCAAGCGTTCTAAGTGCAGGCCGAGAATTTTGAATTCAAGGAATTTTTCTATCAGGCTGTAACCGCGCTGCAAAAAGTTGCTCTTGTAGGCGATAAACGCAATTAACATACCCACCGACAATTCGTTGTTCATGATGAGCTTAGCGCCCAAGTACATGACGACAACGGTTTCGATGCCAAACAAAATTTCATGGGCAGTGCTAAAGCCAATTTTAAGTTTGTTAACCTTAATGTCGGCGTTAATCATTCGTGCCAGCTTTTGCTGCCATACGTTGGTGCGGTCATTCTCTTTACCAAAGGTTTTAATCCCTTTGATGGCCCGTACAGTCTCTAAAAAGTTGCTGTTTTCTTCGGCCTTAGCCACTATCGACTCTTCCATCGCATCGCGAGTGAGCTGATAGGCAGCTCGGCGAATCACAAAGTAAAGCAACATCACGCATAACGATACGTACGTTAGCGTAGGGCTGTAAACAAACATTAAAATCAATGTAGTGACGGCCATAATGCCGTCAATCAGCACCGTAACTACGCCATCGGTAAGCAACGTACGAATTTGGTGGGATGACATAAACCGCGACAACACATCACCAATATGGCGCTTGCCAAAAAAGTCGCCCGGCAAGCGTATAAGGTGCCGAAAGATGTTAAGCGACAACTGAAAGCTCATTTTGCTGCTCAGGTGCAAAGCGGCGTACGAGCGAATAAAATTGGTGGCCCCTTTGAGTAATTCAATCAGTAAAAAACCACTGGCCAGCACCGTCAATAAATCCATGTCGACGCTAATCAACACGTCATCAAATATCAGCTGACTATAAAACGGCAGTACCAGCGCAAATACCTGCAATACTGCCGACAGCACAATAATGTTAAACAAAGAACGCTTTAATCCGAGGGTTTTATTCCACAGTTTTTCTAACGACAAACGCCGTGTTTCGCTCTTTTCTTCAAATGATTCGGTTGGAAACAACTCTAGAGCAATGCCAGTGAAATGCTTGTCGGCTTTTTCAAAAGACACGGTTCGCTCGCCACTGGCAGGGTCATGAATGACCAGACCTTTGCGCGTAACCTTTTTGAGCACCACAAAGTGGTCCATATCCCAATGCAAAATGCACGGTGTTTGCAGTTTAGCCAAAGCGCCCAAGCCAAGCTTGAGCGGTCGACTCGACAAATGCATACTTTCGGCAATGTCCATCAGCCCAATTAGGGTGATGCCGTGCAGCGATACACTGTGCCTTTCGCGCAATACCGCCAAATCAATTTTGTGGCCGTAATAGTTGAGCACCATCGCCAAACAGGTCAAGCCACATTCGGCCGCTTCGGTTTGCAAAATCGCCGGTAAGCGGTTGCCACTACCAAAATTTAACAAGGAAATATCTGTTTTCATTCTATTCGTCCGCTAATGCTATATAGGGGATCAAGCAACCATTGCATCAATGAGCGTTTCTCCAAAATGATGTCGGCATTTAACGACATACCAGCCTGTAAATCGATGTCTCTACCATAGGCGGTAACAACTGGGGATTGCAGACTAACATCCACCAAATAAACCGCTTCACTCTCTTGTCTGGGCCATTCACTCACCCCTAAACTTTGGGTCAATTCACTAGCCGACAAGGTACTTTTTGAAATGGTCAGCACTTGACCCACGTAAGTACCATAGCGCTGAAACGGAAAAGCGTCATAACGTAACCGAACCGTTTGCCCCGGGCTCATAAAGCCGATTGCGCGGCTAGGTACCAACAATTTTGCCTCAAGTACGGCCCCTTCAGGAATTATCGACAGCAACGGTGTTTGGCTAGTAATGTTATTACCCTGCACAATTTGTAACGACGACACAGTGCCAGCTATAGGTGCTTTGACGGTAAATGAGTGCTCACTTTGGGCCTGAATAATTCGCTGTGACAATTCTGATAATCTCAGCTTTATCGCCAGTTGGCTTTGTGTGGCTTTGTCATCAACCTGACTAAGTTGCATTTTGTCACCGGCCAACTTGTTTTGCTGTTGAGTCAGTTGCAGTTGAATTTGCGCCACCCTAGCGGCAATGCTCAACACGGCTTGCTTGGCGCTGGCTAAGTCATCGCCCGAGAGATATTTTTTCTCGCCCACGGCTATTTTTTGCTGATAGCGAGAATCTGCTAGCTGATGCTTGTCTTGCTCAATTGCCAATTGACTGTTGAGCACCTTCATCTCGCTTTGTGTGCCAGTGATGGCTAAGTTGAGGTTGGCTTTTTTCAGATCAGACAATTTTGTGACATGACCCAGCTCGCCAAGTAAATGGTCTTTTTGGGTTTTGTACTCGTTAATTAATTGCACATTAGTCTGACGGCCTTCGCTGTCGCTCGATTGTGCCTGCACCAGCGCAACAATCTGTCCCTGAGTGACCACATCGCCCTTGCCAATTAACAGCTGTTTGACAAAACCATTACGCGGCGAAAAGACCTTAACCAGACCTTTGTCGGGGGCCAATACACCAAAAGCGCGTTGTTTTTTCTCATAATCGTTAAGGCTGACAAACACCAGCGACAAAATAACGATTAACGCCACCATCATAGTGCTGATGTATAGACTGGCCGGGGGTAACAAAATAATGTCGCCCCATGCGCTGTCTTTTTCTTTGTTTAAAACCGCTTTTCTGAACATCAGTTAACGCCGAAACTTAGCAAAGTCATACACTCGATTGAGAAATTCATAGACCAATAACTCCTGCTGTCGGGCGTTGGAAACAAACATTCGATTCATAAACATGTGAAGGTAACTTCTAATCAGCATTTCGACGTTAATGCACAACTTGCGGGCCTGCTCTAACTCACGTATCGAGGCAATAACCTCAATTGTGTCCTTGCTTCGCTGAGCAAAAACTTGATGAATGGCTTGCCACAGCTGGGGTTGTTCTTCTGATAACAAAATTTGCTGCAAGTGGGTTTCGTGCAACCGATATTTTTTGCCCATTTCTTTGCGCAACACCGAGGTTTCATTAAATTCTTTGGCAAAGTTGTCGCGCTGACTTTTAAACAACTGATGACACGCCTCGGTGTTCAAACCAAAGTCTTTGACCAAGTAATCGCAGCCCAGTAAAGTCGCCTGCCAGCGTACATCAGCCGGTTGCTCTTCAAGCAATTGAAGTAACGACAAACAGGCCTGTGAATCATGCTGAAACATTTTTTCGCTGAGCGCCATGCATTGCTCACCGCCATAACGTTCGAGCTCTTGCTCGTATGTGACTACTTCAACTTTATTGACCAACCCCTGCTGATACAAAGGTTGCAACAACGCATTCAGCTGAGGCATTAAAGTGCCATACAACACCTCGGGCGCTGCATTGAATCGTAACCTAATATGCCAATCAGGGTCACCAAAACGCATAAAGAACCAGCTCTTAACAGACGCTTGTTGCAGCACTTCTTTAAGCAGTGGTGCAATTTTGTCGCGCAACAAGTAATCGCTAGTGGTGTTGCCAGTGTAGATTTTAAGCATTAACCACTGCCCGCCCGGTATATGCTGGCGGGTGCCTGTCGCTTTTTGTTCAAAATTAAAAGGAGGCTTAACTGACCTGACTGAGCCACTAGGCTTGTCGTGGTGACACACCATCGGCAATAATAACTCATGCTCAACCGGCTGACCTTTGGTTTGTGCAGCCAGTTTAAACGACTCTGATAGCACTTCTTCTACCGTGATGGTTTGGTCTTTTTTCAGTTCGTTCAAAAAGGTTTGTACGGCGACAGGATTTGCCAAGTTCACTTGCAAGTTGTTGTCGCCAACACTGTAGAGTATCCATTGGGGCAATTTGTATTTTTGTCTAAACGCCGCCATTTTGGTGGCAAAATCAGCTGCACTGACTTTTTTGAAAGCCAACCATAAATCTGACGATAAACGCCACAATTGTGGTGCGCAAATCAAATGGCCCAATCTTACTCGGGGTAAATAGTCTAATTTGCCAAAAGCACCGCTCCAGCCAAAACCGCAAAAGCGATACGTTTGACTTTGCAGGCTACACAAAAAGTGATAAACACTCAGCGCATGTGCAGAATAATTGTGGGCGCTCGACAACCTTGGAATAACTTCTTTTTTGAGCCGTTTCGACCAAATAACCACACGGCTATAAGCAACAAAAACCCATAAATCGTCAATGTTAATCTGATGCTCTTCGTCGACCCCGCTACTGGTTAAAAAGGGGATTTCGTATTCGCGTAATACTGGTCTGGCAATAACGTTGCCGATACGACCTTGGGGTAAATGCACCACCTCGGCGTATACAGCCTCGGGGTTGCTGGTTTGTTCATCTTCAAGCAAATTGCGAACGTTGTTTCGCAAACCTTCATCCAAATGACAAAAACGCCCCAACATGCTGCCAGCAGTAGAACCGCCAAAACTGCTTAACCTAGCGCTGAATTTGCCGCTATCGAGGTCTTCATTACTGTTGGCATATAAAGAGCACAGCGTTGAAAATGAATGGGGCATGCCGGCTATGCTATTTTCAGGAAAGTCTTTAATGTCTTTGTCGGTGATCTCAATTTCGCTGGCACCACTGGCACTTGCCGCAATCACTTTGTCCATAAGCAAACTGTCGAGTCTGCTCCATTTTAGGTCGGCACTGGCCCGGGTGTCGGGGGTGTCTTTAAACGGCAAAGTGCCTATTAAGGGCGATTCGTAACCTGTGTTGCTTTGCAGCGTCAGGCCCATTTCGTCATCAAGTAACTGGCTAAGCGACACCGCCTGACCTTCGTAACGATTGTTGAACTTGCGGATATAATCTTTGAGCTTAGTATTGCCTTTACTTTTAGTTTTGAGGCGGTCAAGTTTAGCCAAATCTTTGAGCAAGGCTTGTGTCACGTTTTTTGACAACGCCAGTTGGTCGTTGGCCTGAAAATAATCGACTTGAAAGAGTTTATCGCGGCTTAAATCAGGCACTAATGCTTTTAAATTGTCGATAATGGCTTGATAGTCTTCGCCAGCGTTGTGACCGTCCTCATCTAGCTTGGCAATATCGTCAATGCCCTGTTGTAAAATGGTGTGTTGTTCTGTCAGGCCAAGCTTTAACAAGGTGTCGGAAAATTGTTGATTAGGGCAGTCGCCGGTGATGTTTAGCGGCAAATTGGGGATTAATAACTGCTCTTCAATCAATGAGGTTATGTACTCAACCGCATCTTCAAGCTCGATTTCGTCGTCTTCATCACACAACAATTTCGCCAGTTCGCCAGCCGTTAACTTGCCTTTGGCGTTGTTAAGCACACTGTCGAGAAAGCAGTCGCTTTGGGCATTGCTCAAGCGGTATTGGCGGCTATTTTTTTTGGTGGTACTTTCGATAAAACGCCACTGTTCGCCCATTTTGTACAAGCTTTGATTGGGGCTCAGTGGCAGTTTATTGTATATTTTAGGGTCTTTTAATAATGACTCTTGCAGTGTGGCCAAAAAGCCCATGTCGATACGACTATTGCGTTGAATCTTAGTCGACTCATCTAAATCTAAGTGACTGGTTTCGCTGATTTTGCCGCAACCAAGCCCAGCAAACAAACCAAAAGGGGTTGAACGGCTGGTCATGCGGGTAAAATATTTAACCAACGCTGCTTCGACTTTTTTGCCTTGTTTAGAATCAGGGTCTTTATGCCAGTAATGAATGCGGTCAACCAAAGAGGGGGAGGCAATATAAAGAGCTTCTTTAACGTCATCTTGACTCAACCAGTCTTTGAGTTGGTCAATCAGCGTCTGGCGGTCTTCGCCTTGCCAGTCACGCAGCGCCTGCACCGATTGGGCGGCGGTGCGCAAAATAAAAAAGTCTGCTGGCTTTACACTAGAAGCAAAATTCTTAGTCATACTTTATTCCTTATCAAAAACACTTCCCATTCCAGTGCGTGTGGCGCTTGTACTGCATAACGCACTCCTGAAGCTTATATTGCTTGTAATTGTGGTGCATTAGTATAGTCAAATTCGCCCCATGAGCCAATAGCGCAGGTTTTATGGTGGTTCTTCAAAGTTTAAATGAAATAAATTAATCGTTATAACTCATTACGTTATGAAATGAACAAGAAAAACACTGTCATCTTTTTACAAATAATTGGCTTGAGAGTGACATAAATGGTTTGGCATAATTCGTTTAAATAGACCCGTATTGAATCTTAAGCAGTTAATACCAACTCCATTAATTAACTGGTCATTTTGCTGGCTAAAATAAGCATTAGCTTCGTTATTAACCTTGCCATTAGAGTGACTAGTGGCGGCGATTAATGCCTTGCTACTGCTTATTTTCGCTGCCCAAAATCAGACCAGTGAATTAATGTCATTGGTATAAATAGGCCTCTCTATGGCCCCTTGATTTTAAGACTTTGATTTAAATTAAATTCTTAGGGGTTCAATGTCTCTGACCCCTTGATTCTTATCCTTTAAAATAGTCCGAAGGATTGCAGTCGTATTTGGCTTTAAAACATTGAGTGAAATAAGAATGCGTACCAAACCCAACTTTGTGAGAAACCACGCTTGGCGATACGCCCTGACTGAGTTGTTCGGCGGCTTTTTTGAGGCGAAAGTTACGCATTGCCTCGGCAGGCGTCATGTCTAGCAGCGCTTTGAGCTTTCTGCCCAATTGACGGCTGCTTAACGCCATTTCAGAGGCAAACAGGCTGACATCAAACTTTTCATCGGCGTAGTATTTTTCAAGCACTTGATTGGCCTGCTCAACGAAAGCCTGATGCACTAAGTTAACAGGCGGAGCTTGTTCGGGTGTCTGTACGAGCTGTTGCTCTGGTACTTCAGTCTGTTCTACACTCTTTTCTACACCCTTTTCTACACCCTTTTGTGCATTCTTTTCTGAATTACTTGCAACTACAGCCTCCAACTTAGAAAACTCTCCTTGAAAACGCAGTTGCAACAGGCGGCGAATGGCCAGCAGATTGTCGATTCTAGCCAATAGTTCGATGGTGTTAAACGGTTTTTCAAGGAATTCGTCAGCCCTTTGCGACCAACCTTTCATGCGGCTGTCGCTGTCGCCTCGTGCGGTAAGTAGTATGATTGGAATGTGACTGGTTGCTTGGTCGTTCTTAAGGGTTTGAGTGACTTCAAAACCATCCATTTTTGGCATCATGACATCAGATACAATTAAGTCAGGCAGGTTTTTTCGGGCCATTTCAACCCCCTCTTCACCGTCACCTGCTTGTGCACACAAGTAACGCTCGCCAAGGCACGACACTATGTATTGGCGCATGTCTTGATTGTCTTCTATCACCAAGATATTGATTTTGTCACTGTCGTCTAACTCACTTTCAGATGGCTCAATAACCGTCAGCGCTTCACGCTGACTCGAATTAACCTGCTCTACCGCCGAGATCACCACAGATTCGTTCACTTCGCTATCGCTTTGATTGCTGCTAGATATCGGCAATACCACAGTAAACGTGCTGCCTTGGCCGACAACACTGTGTACTGTGATGTTACCTTCATGCTGTTCAACCAAATCTTTAACCAGTGCCAATCCAATACCGGCACCGGGCACGTAGGCGGCACTGTTTTTAAGTCGAATGAAACGTTTGAAAATTTGCTTTTGATCTGGCTCACTGATGCCCTGCCCAGTGTCTTTAACGCTTATCTCAACAAGCGCCTTTGATTTAGTAACAGCAAGGGTAATTTGAGTGTTATCACCTGAATATTTAAACGCGTTAGTTAGTAAATTAGAGAGAATTTTTTCTAACCCATCGGGCTGCATGTTGACGTGAATCGCTTGGGTCAAATGACTGTCAAACCGTAAATCCATATCACGATTTTGCGCCAGTGGCGTAAACGAGCCCACCAAAAACTGGCAGACTTTAGCCACGTCTTTGCGCTGTTTGCTCGATGAGGGCAAGTCTTTTAATCGAGCCATGTCGAGCAATTGGTCGACCATCGCCAGTAAACGATGAGCATTGGCTTGTGCCAGTGATAATTGCGCTTGGGATTGTTCATTGCTGGCGGCTTTTATCTGAGCCGCTAACGGGCCGAGGATCAACGTCAACGGTGTTCTAAACTCGTGTGATATGTTGGCAATTAAGCGGTCTTTGTCATCGAGTAATCCGGCGATAGTATCGGCGCGTTGGCGTAGTTCAATGGTGCGTTCTTCAATGCCTTTTTCAAGCCTAGTAGCACGATGCCTTAGTTGCCGTGTACGCAAAGAGTTAAACAGCGCAATTAACGCCAGCGCTGCAACAATATATAAAAAGTATGCCAGTTTGGTTTGCCACCAAGGCGGAGTAATAGAGATATTAAGTGAACGAATATTATCGTGCCAGCGGCCATCAGGTTTGGCGACTTTGACTTTAAAAACGTATTCTCCCGGGGCTATCGAGGTAAAGTTGGCAATACGATTATTGCCATCCGTTTCAATCCATTGCTCAGACAAGCCCTGCATTTTAAAAGCGTATCGCTGTTGTTCGCCCTGTTGATAAAAGCTGCTAGCAAACGCGATAGAAAACCAGTTTTGTTGGTACGACAACGTAATGGCGTCAGTTTTGTTGATGGTGGTAACCAGCGGTGAACTGGCGTCTTGAGATTGTAATGGCACCGACTGGCTAAACAGTTTGAAATCAGACAACATTATGGTGCCTTTTGCAGTATTAGCAGCGCCGGATATCACTGACTTTTGCGGCGAAAAACGCACCAACCCTGCACTACCTGCCATCACAACGTCGCCCGAGGGCAAAATAGTGCCCATGGTTATCGAGTCCAATCGTAACCCCTGTAACAGGCCAAAAGTGGTGGTTTTGTTGGTAGTTGGGTCAAAGCGAACCAATCCGGTGTTTGTGCCCAGCCACAAAACCCCTTGTTTATCGGCAATGCTGACATTCACTGTGCCCGCAATCCGTACCGGGATTGAAGCGGGCATTACTGGATTAGCGCCGGTATACTCGCCTTTATATTGCGAGGTCTGTTTTGTTTGCGGGTCAAAATTAACATAACCTTGGTCTTTAACGTAAAAAACAATGTGATGGCTTTCACTCTCATAAAGCTGTTCAATTTGGCCAACATTTTGCGCCATTAGCTCAACACTTTGCGCATCGGGCTGCTGAGCGTAGAGGTTACCTTGAGACGCCAGCCACAAAACGCCTTTACTGTCAGCAAATAGTGCGGTGATAGTCGCCGCCTTGGTCTTAACTAATCTATGGGCAAAATTCATCGCTGTGGGGTTGAGTTTAACCAAACCTTTTCTGGGGGTAACAAACCATAATATGCCACTACGGTCTTGAAAAATATCGTTAATATGCAGCGCGTCAAAGCTGTCTTTGAGCTTGGTAGACTGATTTAGGTTAACAATGTTTTGACTGCCAGCTTTTAACAAACTCACGCCGTTATAAAAGGTGCCTATCCAAATATCAAAGTTAGCGTCTTCAAAAATTCGAGTGACTGAGGCGTGATTGACCTTATTGTTTTCTTTGAGTGGTATGGCAAAGCGGTCGAAATTAAAGGCAGCCGCATTGAAACGATTGATACTTACCGAGGTGCCAATCCAAATATTGTCATCTGATGACTGGTAAATGGCGCTAACCATGTTGGCGTCAAGGCTGTGTAGGTCTTTGGCATCATGTTGAAAATGCTGGGTCTTTTGGCTTTGTGGGTTATACAGGTAAAGCCCTTTACGCCGCTGCGAAAACCACAACCGCTGTTGCTTATCCTCAAATATTTTGTCTATATTCTCGCGCACGGCTTCATCGCCCGGCTGTAGGGCTGAATTGAAGCGACTATTTTTTAAGGTGGTACGGTCAAAGTGGTTAATGCCCTGATTAGAGCCAATCCATAAAGTATTGTTGTCGCCCAGTGCAATGGCATTGAGCTGATTACTGTCGAGCGTAGTGATATCGCCCTGAACATGGGCAAAATTATCGAATTGTTCAGTTTTTAGCGTAAAACGACTTAAGCCTCCACCTCTGGTAATTAACCACAAGTAACCGTTATTGTCTTCAACAATGCCGCGAATATCGTTATGGGCCAGTGACTTAGGATTATTAACATCATGAACAAAACGTTTAACTGAATGACCGTCAAATCGCAATAACCCTTCGCTGGTCGCCAGCCACATAAAACCTGATTGGTCTTGAATGAGCGTTTTGATGCCTTTGGGTGTTTGTCCGGCGATTTTTTCAATTTTCTCGACCACAGGACCCGGGTTGACCAAAATAGACGCGATTACAGACACGGGATATAAAAGGCTCATAAGCACAGCACAACATGCCAAGCACTGCATAAAACGCAAATGCGCATTAATCCTCATTGTTTTTAACAAATAACCTCCCTCACCCGTTGTTTACTGTAACCCCTTTAAATGTATCAGATTAACGCCTCGAAACCAGCTCTTTATGTATCAGCTTTTAGGTGTTTTGTAGCTTTGATTGAAATTCGTTGTTTGTTTATTGGCCGTCAAGATACACTGACCCATCGAATTTGCGCTTTACCATTATCAGTTGGTTTTGATAGACTTCAAATCCCTTGGAGTTAACAATTCAAATAAATATTAAGGAACCTCCTATGAAATCTAAATCACTCCTATTGCCGTTAATAGTATCAGGCTTGCTCAGTACTTCGGTGTACGCTGGAAAATCAGTACCTGTGCCCTCTTCAAAATTAATTGAATCGACTGACTTGGCTAAACCTATCCTTCGTGTCGAACCAGATTACCCCAATTCCGCTCTGCGTAGGGGCCATGAAGGCTGGGTTAGCTTAAGTTATGCTATCGAACCCGATGGTTCTGTCAGTAATGCCTTTGTCACCGACTCATCAGGTTTCAAAGATTTTGAAGGCTCAGCGCTCAAAGCCTTAAATCAGTGGAAATTCGAGCCTGTTGTTGACGAAAACGGCAACGCCATTCAAAAATGTGTGAACAGCCTTCGCTTAGATTTCACTTTAAGAAACGGTGGCAAACCAGAAGGTGCTTCTGGTCGATTCAGAGGAAGATACAAAAAAATTCAAGCCGCTTTTGATGCCAAAGATTATGAAAAGTCTGAAAAACTGCTGGTTGATATGAGCAATATGAAACGCTTCTCGCTGTATGAAGACAGACAATACTGGCAGCTCAGAGGCTATCAAGCGCAGTATACCGGTGATGATAAAACCGCTTTAGCGAATTTTAAGCGGGCATCTTCGAACCCCAAGTACTCAAAAGACGAATTTGCACTGACGTTACTCAGCAATATTTTCATTTTAGAGCTTAAGCAAAACCTATTCGCCGACGCGCTGTTAACTTACCAAAAGCTTGAAAAAACGCAAGGCAGTGAGAAAACGGTAGAACGCTTCAAATCGTACCAACAAAAAGTCAATGCCGTAGTTAACGGTGACAAAGTTTTCGCAGTGCCCGCAACCATAGGTGAACGAGGATTCGCACAGTACAAGCTGGCCCGTAGTCAGTTTCAGATAGGCAAAGTTCAAGGTCAAGTAGACAAAATCACTGTGCTTTGCGACAACAAACTAAACACCTTTAGCTATGCAGCCGACAGCGCATGGACAATCCCTGAATCTTGGGGTAAATGCTCATTGTATGTTTTTGGTAACAAAGATACCGCGTTTAATATTGTTGAATTACCGAAGAATATTTAATTTTATGTTCTCCGTTAAGTCTAAATATGGGGTGCGCACCGCGCACCCCTAACCCTTTTCCAACTTGGTGTCTCTATGTATCGAATTAGCGACATTTTGTATCGACGCGGGAAAATCCTTGTCTATTAATTCATCTGTAAGATAAACTCAGCGCTGAAAATAGCGCCTTTGCATTCTCGGCTTATTTTGATAGATTACTCGTGCGCTAACCCCTGTTTGTGGGAAGCCCCTTTGAATAACAAGGAAGACCCTATGAAAATCAAATTATTAATATTGTCTAGTTTACTCAGCACTTCGGTTTATGCCGATGTACCTGAACCCTCATCAAAATTGATCGAATCTATTGTTCGTGCAGAACCCCTTAAACGTGTTGCACCCAAATATCCCACATCGGAAGTCCGCAGAGGCCATGAAGGCTGGGTGAAGTTAAGCTATGTTATTGAACCCGATGGCTCGGTAAGTAACGCTTTTGTAATTGATTCGTCAGGTCGTAAATCATTTGAAAAGTCGGCAATGAATGCCATCAAGAAGTGGCAATACACCCCAGCTATCGACAAAAATGGCAATGCCATCCAGCAGTGCGTCAATAGTATTCAACTCGACTACTCTATAGATCGGGATGGTAAACCACCCGGTGTTACTGGCAGGTTCAGAAGCAAATATAAAAAGATACTGGCCGCCTTTGAAACCAAAGATTATGAGCAAGCCGGCCAATTGTTGGATGGTTTGAGTGAATCAAAAAAATTCACTCTTTATGAAGATAAGTTGTTTTGGCAACTCAAAGGTTATTATCACCAGTACCTCGGTGATGAGAAAAATGCTTTGATCAATTTCAATCGTTCTATTTATCGAATATCAGGTGTAGTCGATGAATCTCAACTATCAATATTGGACAATATTTTCATATTGGAGTTAAAACAAAACTTACTGGCTGAAGCGCTATCGACTTACGCCACGATCGAAAAAACCGAAAATAATCAGAAAACGCTAGAACGCCTCAAACCGTATCAGCAAAAGATCACGGCTTTAATCGACAGTGAAAAAGTATTCTCGGTGCCTGCAACCATTGGCGAGCGCGGTTTTGCCCAGTACAAACTGGCTCGCAACCAGTTTGAACTAAGTAAAATCAACGGTCAGGTCGACAAGATTAAAGTTTACTGCGAAAACAAACAAAACACGTTTAGTTACGCAGCCGACAGTTCTTGGACAATCCCTGAATCTTGGGGAGAATGCTCTTTATATGTTTACGGGGCTAAAGAAACCGCATTTGATATTGTTGAGTTGCCCAAGAGTATTTAGATTTCCTCCTTAGCTTTTACAAGTGTATACGGTGCGCTCTGCGCGCCGTACGAGGAACTTAACCCATAATGCAATCTACGCCCCATCGTATTCCCCTGCACTTTGAGTTAGAATGGCCGCAATTTAATTGCCTTAACTTTTTAGCGGAATTTTACTGTGACCAAATCATTGATTAACTATCAGGTAGCGACTTTTGTTACTAGTGCACCGGATATTAGAGCCATGCCCGATGACGATGGTATTGAGGTGGCTTTTGCTGGGCGTTCTAACGCTGGTAAATCGAGTGCGTTAAATACCCTCACCAATCAAAAGCTGGCCCGCACCAGTAAAACCCCCGGTCGTACCCAGCTTATTAATGTGTTTGATATTCGTGAAAATCGCCGCCTGATTGACCTGCCCGGTTATGGTTTTGCCAAAGTGCCGATTGAAATGAAGAAAAAATGGCAAAAATCTTTGGGCGAATACCTGCAAAACCGAGATAG
Source organism: uncultured Alteromonadaceae bacterium (assembly GCA_938085045.1). Taxonomy (GTDB): domain Bacteria; phylum Pseudomonadota; class Gammaproteobacteria; order Enterobacterales; family Alteromonadaceae; genus JABSOG01. Next base: position 36,468 of record CALKGI010000168.1, on the reverse strand, counting down.
TCTCAAGGGGTTAGTGGTGTTGATGGATATCCGCCATCCTCTCAAAGAGCTTGATCAAGACCTGGTTTTTTGGGCTGTAGATAATGAAATTCCGGTGCTTATTTTGCTCACCAAAGCCGACAAGCTCAAGCAAGGTAAACGCAAGCAAGAAGTCACTAAGATTCGACAAGCCGCCAAAAGCTTTGAAGGCGATGTGACTGTTCATGCCTTTTCGTCACTTAAAGGCACTGGGGTTAATGAATTGGCTCAAACGTTGGATTTGTGGTTTGGCGCTGTGCCAGTTGAAGATGGTGCTGGTGTTGAAGGCGATGCCAATACCTGATTGATAACACGTAGGACGCTTACAATACAGAGACTGTCTTTGACTGCGGCTAGGGCCCGATGGGTTACGGCTAGCTTCGCTTACGCCTAACCCATCCTCCACATTAGCTAATTACAGATTAGCGGTGCTAGCAATATCGGCTTTTCAGGTATAAACCACAGGACACTCGGGAACACTCCCCCACTCGCTCCACGAACCATCATAAACAGAGATTTCGTTGTGGTTGAGTATCGTGGCTGCAAGCGCCAAGATACAGGCGGTTACGCCAGAACCACAGCTGAATATTAACGCCCTATGATGGGGGCTTAAGCGGTTGAATAACAACGCCATCTGTTCTTTTGATTTTAGCAGCCCTGCGTTTACCCCATCGGCCTCAAACAACTCGGCATAATGCAGGTTGATTGCGCCCGGCATATGTCCGCTGCGCACTCCTGGACGAGGATCTTTTTCTTCGCCCGAAAAACGTTTGGCCGAACGGGCATCTAGAACGTTAATTCTAGGGTCCGACAAACCAGTCATCACACGTTCTACATCGCAGAAAAAACCTTCCGTATGAGCCGCTGTAAAATCCCCTCGCGTGCGCTGCACTGCTGTTGGGGTTCTATCAACGTCATAACCGGCCTTTATCCACGCTGGTAAACCGCCATCAAGTACCGCGACTTGTTCAAAGCCCATTGATTTAAACATCCACCAGACTCTGGCGCTAGAAAAAATGCCTTTATCGTCATATACCACTATGACGCTGTCTTGATTGACGCCCATTTGCTGCACCTGTTCGGTGAATTGTTCAGTGCTGGGCATCATGTGGGGTAGCGAATTGTCTGGGTCACAAACTTTATTGATATCAAAAAATTGAGCATTGCCAATTTGAACGGCCATTTCGGTAATGGGCTTGCCACCTGGTACGCCCAAGCTGGCATCAAATAATATGATTTGTGGGTGATTGATATGGCCTGACAACCAATGAGTAGAAACAGCATGACTGGGTAAATTAAGTGACGACATTCAATCCTCTTTCAGAGCGAAAATTGCGGGTCTTTGCACCGACTTTTATCAAGCCGATGCAAGTTTGCATTATTGATATAACGATAACCTACTTACCATTGAAGAGCAATCTATCGAGCTGTGTCTTAACCATGACCTAAGCTATGACCTTAGCTATAACCTTATATGACCTTAGTTATGTCTTAGCCTCGGTTACGCCTTGTGCTAAATCAGCCTTACCAGCTTCTTTACGTTGCTTTCTTCTAGCACGGGCTTCGTGAAAATCTTCCAATGAGACGTACAAGCAAGGTATCAATACCAAGGTAACCACAGTCGCAAATAATACGCCAAACGCCAGTGATACAGCCATTGGAATAACAATTTGAGCCTGCAAGCTGGTTTCCATGATGATGGGCACCAATCCCATAAAGGTGGTTACCGAGGTCAACATAATGGCTCTGAAACGGCGCATACCGGCCATCACTACGGCAACTTTGGTGGAGATGCCCTGCTTTCTTGTATCGTTAACAAAATCAACCATCACCAGCGAGTCGTTCACCACCACACCGGCGGCGGCAATAATACCAAATATCGATAGACTGCTCATATCCATACCCAAAATGATATGACCAAACATGGCACCTATCACCCCAAACGGGATCACAGACATAATAATAAATGGCTGCGAATAAGACTTAAGTGGAATAGCCAGCAACGCATAGATAAGCAGTAAGGTCAGCATAAAATCACGTATTTGACTGTCTTGACTCTCAATCTCAGCCTGTATATTGCCCGACACCTCAGAAGTTATTCTAGGGTAACTTTTAAGCATTTCAGGCAGATAAGTATCTCGAATCTCTTTGGTGATAGTCAACGGCTCGCCAATTGCAGTATTAACCGAAGCCCAAACGCTTAATGTGCGCTTGCCATCTTCACGGCGGATACCACTGACCCCTTCAACTATGTTGATTTGCGCTATTTCAGACAATGGCACTTCGGTACCATCTGGGGTTTTAATCAAGGTGTGATTAACCTGACTGATTGAGTTACGCTGCGACTTTGGATAGCGGATCATCACCTTAATCTCTTCACCAAGGCGGATAATACGCTGAGCTTCTATACCGTAAAAACCAAAGCTCACCTGTGCTGCAACGTTCGACAAGTTCAAACCAAGGCTGTAAGCCAACGGTTTGAGCACCAACTGAACCTCTTCGGTACTGCTTTGCATACTGTCGTTTATATCACCCACTCCGTTGAGAGATTTCAGCTTGGCTTTGAGTTCTACCGCTGCGGCTTTAAGCTGTTTGGCATCGTTACCATTAAGGCGGAAGCTAATATCAGCATCTTCACTTGCATCACCAAAAATGTTGTCGCGAATGGTGAGGGTTTTAACCCCAGGGATCACCGGCATCGCATCACGCCATTTGTCAGAAAGCTCAAAAGTACCAATGGGTCGTAATTCAGGGTCGACCAACTTGACCTGCACCCTAGCACTGGTACGTGAACGAAGACTCACCTGCATATCCGACATCATCGGACGACCATATTCTTTAGTCACTTGCGCATCTACGGCAAAAACCATTTTTTCTACGGCGCGCACGGCATAGAGTGTCGATTTCTCAGAGCTTGAAATATTCATTTCAATTTCTATTTGAGGAAAATCATGAGGCACTTTTGGAGTACCGACAAACCTAACAACACCACCAGCAAACATGCCAAGGCTAATTAACAACACGCCAATAAACGCCATCATTACGGCATAACGATAGTGAATGGCTTTTTCTAACATCGGTTTATAGTATTTATTGATAAAAATTTTCAAACCGCCGTCAACTTTAGCCCTAAATCGATACATAGGATTACGAGGATTGGGTTTGTCGACTTTCATGTTGGCCAAATGCGCAGGCAAAATTAACTTCGATTCAATCAATGAGAATAGCAAGCAGAACACCACCACAAACCCAATGGCTTGTGGGAAGGCAGCGGTGGGGCCATCAGATAAAATCATCGGAATAAAAGCCGCCACTGTGGTCAATACACCAAAGGTTGCAGGCATGGCCACTCGCTTGGCACCGCGCACCACATTATCAATACCTGGACCTTGTTCTTCTATTTCAGTGTGAATACTCTCGCCAATAACAATGGCGTCATCCACCACAATCCCTAACACCAAGATAAAACCAAATAAACTAAGCACGTTAATTGTGACGTTAACAAACTCCATTGGCAGTATCATAATCGTGCCTAAAAAGGCGATAGGCAATCCCATCATGACCCAAAATGCCAATCGTAAACGTAAGAACATCGCCAACATAAAGAACACCAGTAAACCACCGGTTTTCATGTTGTCGATCATCATGTTTAAACGACCATTGAGGTAGTAAGTCATGTCGACCCATGTCTCTAGCTCAACACCTTCGGGCAATTCCAACTGCTTTTTAGCAACAAATCTGTCCATCACTCTAGCAACGTCAGTAATACTTTGGTCTTTAGACGCACCAATAAAGAAAGTGGTAGAGTTTTTGCCATTAAATTTAGAGAACTGAATGCCCTCAGTAAAATCGTCATGTACTGTGGCCACATCGCCCACCAATACTTGAGTGCCATCGGCCAGACTTAACAACGGCAAGCTTTCAAACTCGATTCCGGTATAAGCCTGATTTTCGACTCGTAACGAGATATAACCGTTTTCAGCTTTAATCTGCCCAGCAGAGCGGTTAGCCGACGAGTTTCTCACCGCATTGGCCACATCGTTGAACGACAGATTATATTCGCGCAGTTTTTCTTTGCTGATCTCAATGCCAATTTCGTAAGCCAAACCGCTGTAGAACTCAGAAATACTGATTAAGGGCAACGCTTGAATTTCATCGTGGATTTGTCTGCCCAATTCTTTGAGCTGACGGTTGCTCAGGTCGCCATACAAGCTGATATACATCACTTCTTGTCGGCGCTTAACGCGTTCAACTCTGGGCGGTTCCATGCCATCGGGGAAGGTTGAGATAGAATCAATCGCCGCTTTAATTTCGTTTAGCATTTCTTGGACATCGTAAGAATCTTCAATCAGAATTGATGTCGTCGAACTATTACGGTTCGAATAAGTCGTCAGTCGTTCTACACCTTGCATCGATTTAAGTGCTTCTTCGATTTTGATGGTGATGCCTTCTTCGACTTCTTGCGGTGCAGCACCGGGGTAGCCAACGCTGACGCGGACCACATTAAACTCGCCTTGGGGGAACATTTGTTTGTTGATCACGGTGTGATAGGTCAGCAACCCACCAGCCAGAATGAAGATCATCAACAGGTTGGCTGCCACACTGTTGCGGGCAAACCAGGCTATCAAGCCTTTATTGGCATTATCCATCGGTTATTCCTCTTTCATCGCCAGTTGTGTCTTATCTGCGTCACCAGAATCATCGTCACTACCCGGTGCTTTATCAGATTTAAGTGCCAATGACATACCTTCGATTGGAAAATCCATGGCCGAGGTGATCAAGTTATCACCACTGACCAAACCTTCGGTGATGACCGCATCACGGTCTTGCTCTCTTGTCACCACAACTGATTTGAAATGCAGCTTATTGTTATCACTAAATACGGCCACTTTACCCTCAACAATAAGATGACGTGGCACCAAAGTCGCCGAAGGCAATAAAAGACCGTTGATTTTAGCCGTCACATAGGTGCCGAATCTTAGCGTGTCTTTGCCATCGCCATACGGATATTGTACTTCTGCAACCAAATAACTCATCCGGCTTTTGGCGTCGATAACCCCTTCACTACGAGCAATTTTGGCATTCCAAATCACCGATTTACCCGCCACAGTGCTCGCCAGTTCTACCTCGGCATTAACACCACCATCGCTTAAATATTGCAATTCATTGGCAGATATAGGCAAACGAATCTCGGCCAACTCAGTGTTCAACAATTTGCCCAATTCAGTGCCGGTGCCAACATATGAACCCAAACCGATGTTGCGTGAATCAATAAGGGCATCATAAGGCGCGACTACTGCGGTGCGTTCGAGGTTACGTTTGGCTCTTTTAACCGATGCCATGGCAGCTTTAACTTTGGCTTGTTCTTGTTTTAGCTGGGGACGACGTAAACCCAAATCAGACGGCGCTGAGTCAGATACGTTTTTCCACTCTTCTTTGGCAACATGCCCTTGGGCCTGCTCTTGTTCTAATGATGCCAAAGCCGATGCATGATTGGCCTGAGCTTCAATCAATGCGGCTTCATAATCACTGGGGTCGATACGTGCCAATAATTGGCCTTTTTTAACAAATCCGCCTCGCACAAACTCTTCAGCCAATACAGTAATTTGACCATTAACCTGAGCCACCATACGGGTTTCGTATCGGGCTTCTACCACGCCTTGTGAACTTACCTTTAATTGCAATGGCGCGATTTCTAATGGTTCCACAGAAACAACAGGGACAGAAATCTCAACTTTCTTTTCTTCTGGCGGCTTTTTCATCGACTTTAAGGCAATAAATCCGCCGATGCCCACGAGAATAAAGACAATGGGATAGATAATTTGTTTTTTGGTGGCCACGAGCGTACCCTCTGCAAATGTAATTGGATGTCAGTATTGAAAAATTCCAGCGCGTTAGTCTAACCAAAACAATGTTGTAACGTTGTAGAAAACTGTAACGACTTGTTTTTAAAAGCTCTATAAATGTAGTTTTGAAACTGCCCTGAACAGTTAATTTTAGCTTAAAACCATTACGAAGTTCAGGGTTAAATCATCTTTTGTTGGCATGGTGATATTGGCGGCATTAATGGTGTTGATACTTGCGAACATAACGTGGCAACATAGTCGCATTGCCAAGCACCCCGCCTTGATGAATATACATCACTTGAGTATCACCTGAAGTCTTCTTAACGTATTCCAACAACGTCATCCATCCAAGCGGGTCATACAACAGTTCGAACTCAACCCCCGTTTGTTGCTTTAGCTGCTGCCAAATCTCATAAAACTCACGATAAAGCTTACCAAAGTGGTATTTTTTAGCCGTTGGTAAAATCACAGGATGATGACGCTCATTACCTGACAACTCAATAAACTGCGCCTTCAAATAGTCATCACCACCAACACAAGCGCAGGTTAACACCTCAAATGGCAGCGATAACTGCACAAAACGTTTTTGCAAAAATAGCGCCGTAGTGCCTGTCCCCGAAGGTAACGCCACTTTTAGCTTTTCAATGTTCTGCGAAGTTGCCCATTCGGCAATCTCATCGGCCAACAGGTTAACGCCAACAGCGGCATCTTGGTATCGACCCCCCTCAGGCACATACTGGCAATTGAATTCATTTGGCAGCACTTGTTGTTTCACATAGCTTTCTAACGTTTGTCCGTCTTCAAGCCGTCCAACCTCAATAATATTGGCGTCATTATTTAACGCAGCCAGATAATTGCCCGCCGGGTTTTGCTTTAGAAATGAGGGAATATGATTGACGTAAAAGTCGAGTTTGACCTGTTTATCTTTCGCAAGCACCGCCAAAGAATGTAAAGAATTGGCTTGAGGCGAGCCAAAACCAATTAACTTGTCGACGTTAGATAAATTCTGCTGCAACAGATAATAGAACTTACGCGCCTTATTGCCGGAAAAATCCGGGTGAATGAGGTCGTCTCTTTTTAGATAAAAGTCGAAACCATCAATGGTGATGTTTTCTACTGGGGTTTTTGCAAGTTTCATTTATACCTCTTCTACCAGCCGCCACCAGCTGGGGTAAGCTCAAAATAAGTTCTGTGGACAGCTTGTCTGTCCCTGCACTGATTTTGACCTGACCCCATTGCGGAGCCTCCGTTCCTCCGGCCTTTAACGAAGCCACCATATCTCATCAACGTTACTAAAGAAATACCATGAAAATCACAATCACCATGGTTATACTGGTAAAAACATCTGCAAATACACCAAAATCAATATGTTAACGCCTGAACAAAAGAAACAGCTCAAAACTTTTCACAATAATCTCAATGACTATTCGCTGTCGCCTGATGATGAGCGTTACGTAAACGTATTCTCAAGAGACGATGGTGTGTTGGTTGAAGACCCTATAAAAGATATTGCCATCAATATTGGTTTTAGTGAATCGACTAGTGTCAACTTGCTAACTGGCCCACGCGGTAGTGGTAAGAGCACAGAATTAACTCGACTTAGTCATAATTTGACCTTGGATGATTGCGAAGTCTTTCATTGTGACATGAGTCAATACATGAACTTGACGACAGCGGTCGATGTAACAGACTTTTTAATCTCGGTGATGGCCGCCTTCAGTACCGCCGTCGAAGAACGATATGGCGAGGATTTTAGCGAACGCAGTTATACCGAACGACTATCTGACTTTATTAACCAAGAAGTCAAGATTGACAGTGCCAGTTTTAAATCCAACGTAGGCACCATTAAAACCTCATTAAAATATGACCCCAGTTTCAAAGTTCAATTACAACAAAGCCTTAAAGGTCATGTGGGCCATATTGTAAAACAAGCCCATGAATATGCAGGGGCTGTTGTAGCTTTTATTCGCCAACGTAATAACAACCCACATAAAAAAGTGGTATTGCTGGTCGACTCGGTAGAACAAATTCGCGGCGTCGGCAGTGATGCCGAAATAGTCTATGAAAGTGTCGAGAATTTGTTCGCAGCTCATGCCGACCATTTACGTTTTCCAACGCTACATATCGTATACACGATTCCTCCTTATATCTCAGCACTTGCCCCTGGTGTCGCGCGAGTTTTGGGCGGCAATGCAGTGCAGACGTTACCCAGTATCCATGTTCGCACCCAAGACAACAAAGACGATGAAAATGGTCTCAAAATAATGCAGGATATTCTCAGAAGGCGTTGTAATGAGCTGGATGAAATCTTGACCGCTGACCAAATAAAACAATTAGCCCAGTTAAGTGGTGGTGACTTACGCAACTTCTTTCGCTTTGTCCGTCAATGTTTGGTTAAAGCGGCATCTTCATCCGGTTTTGACTTACCACTGCACGATGCACTGTTAGAGCAAGCTGTTAACCAGTTTCGCCGCGAAATGTTAATCCCCGAAGATGATATGGTATGGCTTAGGAAAATCGACGAAAGCAGCAATCACAAACTGACCAACAAGGAAGCACTGGCACAATTCGCCCGTTTCTTGGACGCAGGCCTAGTATTAAACTATCGCAATGGCGATGACTGGTATGGTGTAAACCCCCTGTTAAGATCATTATTGGACAAGTAAGCCCTTATGCTGTCAAAACACGAATTAAGCATAAAGGGAGAGAAATGTTGGCAAGAACTTCAAACCCACATCGAATGGTCTGACAAATTTGAACTGTTTATTTTGTTTACCCACAACCCGCTGATTGCAAAAATAATTCGTGAGCGGGTAACCCTGATATTTTCAAGTAATGAACCTCCAATCCACTATTTTGAACCGACTTCGCCAGACACCCTAATTGCCGATGTTTTTGATTTTCTGCGGCCTCTAGAAAATGAAAACTTGCCCGATGAAGAACGCAGCCCAATTTGGCTTGAGGTTAGTCAATGGAGTGAGCAATGGGCTCCGGTTCAAAAGTCTCTTATTGAGCGTCTTAATGAACGGCGAGATCGTTTGAGAAAACATCATCCTCAACCGTTTGTTATTGTGTTGAATGGTGATTTTGCGCAGGAGCTCAGGACTATCTCTCCGGATTTGTGGTCTGTGAGGTGTTATAGCCGGGTTTTGACGCCAGATTTTATTATTTTGCCAAAAGCTGTTGATGAAATAGGGTTGTTTCCTGATGCCACCAGCGAAAAACCAGATGTGACAGTTGAAAAATATGATGATATTCGACAACATCCAACTTTAAAAGAATGGCAGAGGTTAGTTGACAAAAAAGCTGAGGGTATTGATGTTTTCTATGCGGGGTTTGATGCTTTTAATATTGCCTTTAATGCTCAGTTTTATCACATTGCCAAACCCTTAGCGGATTCACTTTTGTTCATGGCTCACAAATTAGGAGGAAACCCCAACTCGCTGCGAACTTTGGTTATTGCGTTGAGTTGCAAAGGAGAGATTCTTGAATTTGAGGGAGAACTTCAACAAGCAAAAGAAGCATTTTCAGAATCCTTAACAATAGCTAGGCGACTGCAAACATTGCTGGGTGACCAACCATACTTGTTAGGGGATATCAGCGTCGCATTGAATAAAATCGGCAATGTAGAGCTATTGCAAGGCAATAAAAATCAGGCTTTAGCACATTATTCTGAATCTTTGGCATTATTCAGAAAACAACAACAATTACAAGGTGACCAACCTGGTATATTAAGAGATATCGGTGTTTCGTTAGAAAAACTCGGCAATATCCACCAATCCTTAGGCCATTCAAATCAAGCTTTAGCGCACTTCTCTGAATCGTTAGCATTATTCAGACAGCTTCATCAAATGCTGGGTGACCAACCACAAATGTTGAGGGATATCAGTATTTCGTTGGAAAAACTGGGCGATATAAACCACTCGTTGGGGCATTCAAATCAGGCTTTGGCACAATTAACTGAATCTTTGGCGCTATTCAGACAATTTCAGCAATTTCAAGGTGACCAACCGGGGGTGTTAAGAGGTCTATTTGCTTCACTCACCAAGCTTGCTCATTCTCATCAACACTTGGGAGCAATGGATATAGCAAAAGGTTATTACCAAGAAAGTATTGAGGTAATTGAACAATTGAAAACCGTCAGCCCTGAGGAGCCAGATATAGAAAAGCGCACAAACTGGGTAAATAAGCGATTGGTCGAAATTGATACCACCTCTACCAGCCACCACCAACCGGGGTAAGCTCAAAATAAGTTCTGTGGACAGCTTGCCTGTCCCTGCACTGATTTTGACCTGACCCCATTGCGGAGCCTCCGTTACACCAGCCCCTAACGAAGCCACCGTTATCGAAGAATTCGTCGTTATCTCCACCCCGCACACCACAACCTTTATTCGGTGCGACCGGCGCACCCTACATCGAAATTTCAAGTTATGCCGAAACACCCAACCCCAGTGAAAACCGAATCTCAAGCCCACCACCCTCACGATTATTAAGCCGCAAAACCCCGCCATGCGCCGTTACAATCTCATTACACAACGTCAATCCTAGCCCCGTACCCTGTTGCTTGGTGGTAAAAAATGGCAATAACGATTGCTGCAATTGCGCCTCGCTCATGCCCGGACCTCGGTCGGTGATCGAAAATACAACATTGTGATTGGGTTCATCTAAAACCACCAACAAACCGACATCTTCTACCGCACTACCCGACTCTTTGGCGTTTTTCAGCAAGTTAATTAATACCTGCTCCATTTGGCCTTGGTCGATAGACAACTGAACATCTGGTATCTGGCTCGTCAACTGAAACTCACATAAACGTGTGATAATTGCGATAAAATCACGTAAATCAACCGTCTTCAAGCTTGGCAACGGCAACCGAGCGAAGCGGGCGTATTGGTCGATGAAAGTATGCAAGCGGGAGGTGCGCTGGCTAATGGTGTCGAGTATATCTGGCAGCATGTCGGCGTGGTGCGGTTTTTCTGTGAGTATGTCTTTGGCTGAGTTGGTTAGTGACGATATTGGTGCTAATGAGTTGTTAAGTTCGTGGCTCATTAGGCGAATAGCGTTTTTCCATAGGTCTATTTCTTGGCGTGAAATTTCGGTGGTCATGTTTTTGTACAAATACAAATAATGCTCAGCCTCATTTAAGGTAAACATTTGGCAATTCAGGTAGTAAACGATTTTGTGTTGTTCGTCTTGATGACTATACAAACCTTGGTGTTTTTCAATTGTGGCTTGTTTCAGGGCATCGGGCAGAGCTTTGATAAGCGTTGAAAATATAATGCCGTCTAGTGGTTCTTTTTGTTTAAACAAGCCTTGCGCCGCTTCATTTGAATACACAACCACGCCGCTCATATCGGTGAGAATTAGCGCCAGTGGGGTTTGTTGGATAATGGTGTCGAGTAGTATTTCGCGCTGATAGAGATTCATTCTTTCTTTGCGAATGGTTTGGGCTACGTTGTTGTAAGCATCGATAATGCGGCCCAATTCATCATGTCTTTTGTTTTGAATGGTAATGCTAAAATCGTTGTCTTCAAAACACTTTACGCCCAGCTCTAACGTGTCGACCACTTGTTTTATTGAGCGAGTGAAGATGCTAAATACCACCCAAACAATCAAAATGGTCGCAAGGTTAAGCAGCAACGGCCAAAGCGCATTGTTGAAACCAAATTTTTGCAGCAAGTGATGGCCCGCAGTCTGTAAAGCCAATACCAGTAAAACCAGCAGCAATAGCTGCCTTAGCATTAAAAAATTCATGAAAGCCCTAACTTCTCCATTCGTCGATACAACGACTGCCGGCTCAAGCCCAGTGTTTTGGCCGCTGTGGCTATCACGCCATCGGCATTTTCAAGCGCTCGCTCAATGTCATCGGCTGAAGGTTCTGGCGGGGCGACATTGCGGGTTAAATCGACCTCTAAACCAAGGTTTACAGCTTTGATTTTGTGCTCCTGACACAATAACATCGCTCTTTTTAAGGTGTTTTCTAGTTGCCTAACATTACCCGGCCAATGATATTGTTTTAATTTGCGTTTGGCGCAAGGAGCCAGCGAATAGCCTTCGTCGAGAAACAACTGCGCCAGCGGCAATACATCTTCTTTGCGCTCTTCAAGCGGCGCGAGTTTTAGCTCGATAACATTAAGGCGATAGTATAAATCTTCTCTAAAAGTGCCCTGCTCTATAGCTTTGGCCAAATCAACATTGGTGGCGCTGATCATTCGCACGTTCACTTTTTGGGTTTCGGTGCTGCCGAGCCGTTCAAATTCGCCTGTTTGTAATACCCTGAGTAATTTGCGCTGCCCTTCCATCGACAAGTTACCAATTTCATCCAAAAATAAGGTGCCAGTATGAGCGGCTTCAAAACGACCTGTTCTACGTTTGGTTGCGCCGGTATAAGCGCCCGCTTCTGCGCCAAACAATTCTGCTTCTATCAGGTTTTCAGGCAATGCGCCTACATTTACCTTAATGAATGGCGCATTTTTGCAACTGGAATTGGCTTGCACGACTTCGGCGATTTTTTCTTTGCCTGCGCCATTAGGGCCGGTGACAAGAATTGGCACATCGGCATGGGCAACTTGGGTAGCCATCTCAAGCACTTGCAACATTTCGCTGCTTTGGAAGCATATGCCACACAAATCGTATTTTTGCTCTAAGGCAAGGCGCTTTTTCGAGTACTTTTTGGTGATGGTGTCTTGTGAGCGTTGCAAGTGATGGAGTTTGATCAGGTTATTAACGGTTATCAGTAATTTTTGGTCATCCCAAGGTTTACCAAGATAATCTGCCGCACCCGCTTTAACCAAATCCACTGCCGTCGATAAATCAGTCCATGCCGTCAGTAGTATCACTGGCATGTGGCTGTGACGCTCTCTTATCTGATGAAACAGCGCCACCCCTTCCTCACCTGATGTGGTGTCGCTAACGAAGTTCATATCTTGAATCACTAAGTCAAATTCGTCTTCAGCCAGCAAAACTAAACCTTGTGCGGGTGAGGCTGCGGTGGCTGAGTCGAGGTCATTTAGCTTGAACAAAATTGACAATGACTTCAAAACGTCTGGATTGTCGTCGATGATCAGAACTTTTGCATTCATTTGGGCTTTTCCATGGTCAAAGATAGGCGCTTGCGTTGTTGAGACTATAGCAAAACCGTTTGAAGGTGCCCATTCATATACGCAGTATTCGAGCACTGTCGATGCAATGCATGAACGACGAGCAAGGAGGCTGCACATCTGCGGGTGTATGATACTCAAAAGTATTGTAGTGCTATTTTTAACCTGTTGAAAATATGAAAGAAGTTGCATTTACTTCTTTGCAAATGTGCCCTTAAACAACCGTAGAAGATTGTTTAAGAACGATAAGTAATCTATGCTTATACCATCGTTCTCAAGCCAGTAGTTTGCCTTTTAATGCAAGTTTATACAGCCCGTCAGCCAATTTTAAATGCCAAGAAGAAGGTCGTCGCATACGAGTTGCTGTTCAGAGACTCCAAGCAGAATTGTTTTCCTGCCCATATCCCCGCCGATGCGGCTACCGCTAAGCTGTTGGTGAACAGTTATTTAAGCATGGGGCTGGAGGCAATAACCGAAGGCAAGCCCGCGTTTATTAACTTTCCACAGCAAATGTTGACCGAACATTTAATTCATATGGTGCCGTATAAAAATATTGTGGTTGAGGTGCTCGAAACCGTAGAACCCACCGATGAAAATTTCGACTTGTTACGTACGCTGTTTCATAAACGCTTTAAGCTGGCGCTAGATGATTTTATTTATGATGAACGCTGGGACAGGTTTTTGCCGTTTATCAAACTGATTAAAATCGACATTATTCAAACCCCGTTAAACACCATTCTTCCGTTGATTGACAAGTTACGCCAATCTAAAATCAAATTATTGGCCGAAAAAATTGAAACTCACGAAGAATTCGAAGAAGCCAAAGCGCTAGGTTTTGATTACTTTCAGGGTTATTTTTTGTTTACACCTGAGGTTATGGTGGCCAACGATGTTGAGGCTTCGCAACATTTTTTACTGTCGATTTATGGCGAAGTCATGAAAGATGACTTTAGTTATCAAACCTTAGAAACTTATTTTGAACAAGACATGGCGCTAACTTACAAATTAATGCGTTTTGTTAACTCCAGTCTATTTGATATCAAGCACGAAATTACCTCGCTTAAACAAGCCATGATTTTTCTTGGCGAAACGCAATTACGCAAATTTATCTGTTTGATTGTTACTGCCCAAATCAACCCAAACAAACCCGCAGCATTGGTGCAAAACACCGTCATAAGAGCCCGCTTATGTGAATTATTAGCAAAAAAGATGAAGCTGTCAGAATGTGACTCTGCCTTTTTAACTGGCTTGTTCTCTACCATAGACGCTATTCTCGACCGTTCGATGCAAGACATACTCGACACCCTCCCCTTAGCACCAACCATTAAAGCAGCATTGCTCAACAAAGAAGGTGCATTGGCTGAATGCCTTAGGGTAACAGTCTGCTATTTGGATGGAGAGTGGGATGAGGTTTGTGAATTTGCCGAGCGTCATCAAATTAAACCGAATTATCTTATTAATGCCTGTAATGATGCCTTTAAGTGGTTGACTACCGTGCAGAATACGGTGACGCGGTAAAACCACAAATTCACTGGCATATCAAACCATCAAAAATGATGAAACCATCGTAGGGGCAATCCCCTGTGATTGCCCTTAATTACGTAATATGTTGAAATAATTTAAAAAATTAAAAAGGGTAGACACGGGGGTCTACCCCTACCGCACCCTTTTTCGATTAAACCAGCAGCCTCGCACACCTCGCTCCCAACATTAATATAAACATCGATTTCAACAATCCACAAAAAAAGCCCCACCGTTATTGCGACATTCTGTTGCAATAGCGGTGGGGCTATATTTCTACGCCCTAAGGCGCAATAACTATTAGAAAGTGTACTGGAGTTGTACACCAACGATAGTGTTAGTACGCTCAGAACCCGTCAAATTGTCTTTGTCTTCAAAGCGGAAGATCTCTGGACGAATACGGAAGCCTCTAGCAATCCATGGCAAATCGATTGGTGCACTGATACCAACCATGGTGCTTTCTAAGTCACGTAATCCGCCAGCTTCACTTTGCAGTGAACCGTAAACAAAGTGTACTGAACCTTTGGTGTTTTCGCCTGTGAAACGGTAACCCGCGTCAAGCCAGTAACCTAAGTTGTCGTTGTCTTCGATTCTGTTGCCGCCAGCATCATAGATGGCACCAGCGTTGTTGCCTGCATCAGAGCCTGACAGAGACATTCTGGTGTTACCCCAGTTACGACCGCCACCGATTTCAGCTGCGAATGTGAACGCACCTTTGGCTGTTTTGGCACCCAATGAATAACCGTAAGAGGCCAAATCGTCACCGCCGTCGTAATCTTGGCTATGTACAAATACACTTGGGAAAACCTGCCAATTGAAGGTTTTGTATGCCATACCAATGTCTAAACGTGGCATTTTGCTTTCGCGGCTACCTGCACCTGCGGCTTTTTCACCTTTGTTTGGATCAACCAAAGCGACAGCTAACGCGCCTTGTTTGTTCAAAAACTTGTAGGTGTAACGAATTTGCGAAGGGCGACTTGGTGATACGCTACCGTAACCTTGGCCTGAGTTGTTAACCATTGCTACGTTAGGGTTCAACGGTGCAAATGGCGTCGACGTTTGACCAACCAACAGTTGATGCGTTTCGCTGATATCCCATTTACCGTAGGCGTGGCGCAAAGTGTCTTTGTCTTCGTCACGAAGTGACATTTCGATGTACATGCTAACGCTATCTTCATTGTCCCAACGAATTCTAAAACGTGAGTTGTTAGCCACGTCTAAAACTGAGTTAGTGACTTTGTTGCCACTAGCATTTTCAAGCTGTTGGATGTAGTAGTTGGTAAATACTATGCCACCAATGGTAGATTTAGCGTGTGCAACACCACTTGTCATTGCCAATAATATGCCTGCAGCAACAGGTGTAACGCAATTGCGATTGAAGTTCATTCTTATTTTCTCTCTTGTCTAATCTTTTATTGTTGCCATCTTTATTGTGATGGCACTTATTATCTTTTTATTGAAACAGTTAAGCGTTCTTTGCTTAGCTAGGATCAACTTCGCCTAGTAACGGGTCGGCCACTTCCAGCGCACTATCTTGTCTGCGCCTTTGTTCCTGGGTTACTTTTGGCTGTTGTTTTGGCTTTTTCGCTTTGGCAACCGACTCAGCTTTGACAGGTGTTGGTGCTACCTGCGCGGCAACACTGACTTCGCTTCTGGCTGGAGCTGTCGGTGTTACCGACTGCTCTGGCTGATGCGCTGTCTTTGCTACGGCGTTTCTGGCCAACCCAGCTTCGAGCTGATCAGGTTCATTTTGCTGATCATGTTCTTTAGCATCAGCGGCCAAACCGTAGTTCTTGTCACCATACTGAGTAGTTTTACCATCAGTGTCTTGGATCATCACATCTGGTGTGTCGACTTCGTCACCGTAATCGACTTTTTCGTCTTCAGATGTTGCAGCACAACCCAGCATCGACACAA
Source organism: uncultured Alteromonadaceae bacterium (assembly GCA_938085045.1). Taxonomy (GTDB): domain Bacteria; phylum Pseudomonadota; class Gammaproteobacteria; order Enterobacterales; family Alteromonadaceae; genus JABSOG01. The sequence continues at coordinate 20,066 of CALKGI010000168.1, read as the reverse complement.
CGCTTACCGCGAGCAGTAAGTGTCGTGTTTTAAAAGTGCTTTGGGCTTTTAAGGTGCTCATGATTTGATTGCCCTTGATTTAAAGCTCATCATCTCAGCTGAGTGTTTAAAGTCAGACTCACCAATCTTCTTAACCACACCGCGAGCGATTTTATAGCGCGGACGTTGGCTAATCGGGTCGTTCACCCTACCAGCCAATGAGTTAGCCGAACGACCTTTAGTCGTTACGTTAAAGTAGGTGAATGTCACGCCTTTTTTAACGTTGTCGGTAACGAGTGCCACGGCTTTAAAGCTGGCGCTGTCCATTTCGATTTGACCATTTTTCATCATTTCGCTGAACAACATCGGTTTAACATCACCCCAACGTAAACCCAACCCAGACTCAAGATTGTTCATCAACGGATCGTCCAAGTCTTGGCTTGGGTCTGAAACCGTATCAGGCTCTTTAAGCTTATCAACAACTTTGGCTTCAACCGGTGCGACCATGCTCAACAGTTCATCAGGCTCAGTCAAATCGGCGTTATCCATCGACAAAGCTGAAATACCTCTTGATGACGTATGATCTGGGTCAACCATTTGGGCTAACTCATCTGTCGTATCAATATCAGCATTTGCGCGGAACGGTGTTGCCCCTTGCAGTTTACGGTCGGCTTCAGAATGGCTGTAACCACCAACTTCTATTGGAATCTGGTCATGTGAAATTTCTAACATGTCGCCGTTTTCAATGCCACGCGCTTTGGCATCATCTGGATGGATTTCCAACCAGTTGTCAGGCCAGCGTTGACGCAAGTACGGACGACGAATTTGGTCATCATAACCTGATTGCCAAATTTCGTTGATGCGTCCTGAGGTTACCCACAGTTCGTCTTTTTTGGGTTTCATGAATTCCCAGTAATCGCCAAAGGTTTCCCAAGTGGCTTTTAATAGGTTGGCACGACCCGTTTTGGTTTTGAACTTGCGCAACCAACGTGGGTCGATAGCCGTCAAACCTGTAGCGGTGCCAGTTTTTAGTGTTGAATCGTGCAAACGTGCGGTACCTACCAATTTGTTGTTTTCCCAACGAATCGGCCCTTGAATACCGGTTGTGCCATAATCACGCAATACTTCATGCGCGCGGCGACCATGCAAGCGAGCGTATTCAACCAAGGCGACATAACTTGTACGGCGACCTTTGTTGTAAAACGCTGCGTCTTCAAACACTTCGTTACTGTCTTTCCAGTCAAAGCCTTCGTAACCCATTTTTTGGGCAAACATGGCAGCGATTTTCCAATCTGGCAAAGACTCGCCCGGAGAATCGTTAAACTTAGAATACAAACGAATTCGACGTTCGCCATTGGCACGAGTTAGGTCTTCTTCACCCCAACCTGAGGCAGGTAAAACCAAATCGGCAAGTTCAGTGTTGATTGGCTCAACCGGGTATATATCCTGGTTAACCATCATCATGCCACCCTCATCGACCCTTCTTTTATAGGTGTCAATGAGGTGTTGCTTGTCTACTCTTGTTGCTTGTACGCTGTGCTGATGGGTGAAACGACGAAGCCGTTCTTCCAATCTGCGTGAAGCTGTCATGGCTTGGATCCAGCTGGTGCCGATGACCCAAACAAAACCAAGATTGCCTTCTTCTGCCCAACGGTCAACATCAAGACCTTGTTTACGCCAGCCCGGGAATTTTTCTGGGGCTGCATGCTCTGGATACTGACCACCTGGCATCATGCCGCGTTGATGTCCACCAAAGCGAGAAATAACCTGACCCGGACGGTTACCAGCACCACAAATCAAACCAAGGGCTGTAACAGCTGCGGTGTTACCGTAGTTGTTAGACCAATACAGGCCTTTTTCGATAGCAAAAGAGGTTTTCTTACGTGTGCCATCGCCATTAGGTTTGGCAATAATCTCAGCGGCTTCGCGAATTTTCTCAGCCGGAATACCGGTTTTTTCGGCGGCTATGTCCAAGCGGGCATATTTGTACTTGAGGATCCAATCTTTGAAATCTTCAAAACCATCAGCCTGAAACACTTCTTTATCGCGCTCGGCCTTGTTGTTAATCCATTTACTAACGAACTCGCTATCTTCCCAACCGTTCTCGACAATGATGCGAGCCATGGCATTAAGCAACAACACATCGGTACCCGGATTGATTTCGAGATACATACCATTGTTTTGCTCAGCATAAGCAACGCCCTGAGTTCTGCGCGGAACAACAGAGATGACTCGCATGCCCCTTTCGCGAATGCCTTTGAGTATCCATTGGTTGAATATGATGGTTTTGGCTTCAAACGGATCGGTGCCAACCATCATGATAACGTCAGCTTTTGACCAATCTTCGTAACTTGCAGAGAAGTTATCGATACCGGCATCAGACATGCCCGGGGTATCCGGACCGTGACCAGTAGGTTGGTCATGTACAGCCCATGCTGGTGTATCTACACCGCGAAAGGCCAGTTTGGTCAAAGCGTGGGTGTTTTCCCAGAAGTTGTAGGAGAACATTTTCATGCCCCAACCGGCTTTGCCTTTTTTCTCAATAACATACTTAGAAACTTCAGCCATGATGTCCATGGTGTCGTCCCATGAGATCCGGTGCAATTTACCGCCAACTCGAACTTGGGGATAAAGTAAACGGTCTCTGGTGTCTGAATCTGGGTTGTAACATTTTTTGGCTATGGTGCCACCACGAATACTGTGGTCGCCGCCAACATTAACAACTTTGGTGTCTTTATCACCAACAATCGCAACGTTGTAAGGTTTGCCGTTATGGGTTACCACGTTGTGCTGGTTTGGGCTAACCCAAGAACCGGTCATTGGCATTGCTGGGTACGTTACGTCAAAGGCATTGTTGCCTTTTTCGTCGCCATCTTTGCCTACAGGCCAACGATAGACTTTATAACCACAGGCGACAATGCAGTAGTCGCACGCAGTGGTAAAAACTTCAGCATTTTTCGGTGGTATGGGTACGTACGCTGGGGGTACGTAATGGGGTTTCTCACTCATTGTTTAAATTCCTTACGTCCAGGCCATTGGGTTACTTTGGGTGCCGTATATCAGACCCATAATCCCGGTTACATAGATATCATCACCGTCAACTTCGAGTCTTGCTTGTGGCAGACTTTCAGTTGCGTGTCCGGCGATCACCATGCCATGGCGGGTCAAATCAAAGGTTGTCAAATGCAAAGGACAAGGTCCCATTGCTTTATGCTCAGACTTATAAGAGCCGTTCAACGGGCCGCCCATGTGGGTACATAGATTGCTAAAGGCAACAATGTCTTTGTCTTTGCCGACACCGGCTCCGGCTCGTTCACCGAGCTTGACCAACACGAAGGTTGAGATCGGATTATCAAGTGGGAACTGGAAGTCCATTGGTTTGTTGGTTTGAAGTTGGCTGATTTGACCAATTTTGTGCCGTGGGTATTCTTTTACAAGCAAATTAGCTGCGCTTGCCATACCAGGCATACTGGCCATTACAAAGGTGGTGGCACCTGCCAATAAGAAATTTCGCCGCGACTCGCACGGCTTATCAGTTTTTGTCTCAGTTATACTACTCATTGTTCTTCCTGAATATAGTAAAGGATTGTCTTTTGTCGTCATACGTAAGTAAGCCTCATACACTGCCGTGTGTATTTATTCATCCATATTATCCACCAAAAGGCGACTTCCTGATACCTTCGTACCGACACCCAAAACGGCGCCATGTATTATCGGTATTCTTAATTATTTAACGGCGCGAATGTTACCATACAGTTGTTATAAAACGATTTATTTTTGTCATTTCCTTGTTTCTTGCACTTTTATTAAACAGATTTTTGCGTAAAATTAAGCGTCGCTCTTCCGTGAGTAAATAAATACTAGACTAAGGATTAGAAACATCAAGCTAACCCATATGGGGGTTATTAAAGTGGAGACAAACATCGTTTTGCTATCGGGGATTAATGGATGTTCTGTTGAATAGTTATGCCGTTTTGAGTACAGCGGTTGGAGGTTCGAAAACGGGAAATATGGATATATTGACTCTGAACAGGGTTTGCTTTGAGCATACAGACGGCCCAGAAAAAGGGCTCACCCAACTTCACAGCGATTTCCTGCAAAAAGTTGATTAATTTGCAAACCCTGAGTTTAAAGATGTGTGTTAGCTAGTTGTCCTAACTTGCTCTGTTAACTCCCGCACCTGACCTTCAAGTTGCTCAATTCGAGCATCTCTTTGACTGAGAACACGCTCAACGTCTTCTACTTCAAAACGTTGCGGAATATGCTGCGGGCAATTACGGTCAATTGCTTCAACTGTAAATTTAATAACCTGCTCAGGTAGTGCCCTATATTCCTTGCGGCCGGGCATCAATCGCTCTAGCAGGTCAGAGTCATCTTCGATGACCTCAGCAGTACCCCAGATTTTTACCCGAGATTTATTGGTGTAATCAATTAAAAAGATGAATGCTTTGGTATTTTCAAGCAAATTTCCCTGACTGATGAACTGCCTGTTGCCCTTATAGTCGGCAAACGCCAATGTTTTCTCGTCGAGTACTTTTAGGAAACCCGGTGGACCACCTCGATGTTGAATATAAGGTTGACCCTCGGCATTGGCGGTTGACAGAAAAAAGCTCCGCTGTGCCGCAATATAGGCTGCGATACTAGGTATGATTTCAGTATCCCAGCCACCGTTTTCTTCCATTCGGGCGTAAGCCCCCCTTGACCCCTTGCGGGTTTGAATAGCTTTCACCTTTTCAGTAAACGCAATATCACTCGAATAATTCAACTTAATTGCCTCATCAATTACAAACCTAGATCGCTTAAACTTGGGTGGTCGTCTGGACGGCGACCAAGCGGCCAGAGGAATTTGCGCTCTTCCTCTTTAATCGGCAAATCGTTGACACATGCGAAACGGTTTTGCATCAGACCATTCTCTGCAAATTCCCAGTTTTCGTTGCCATAAGAACGAAACCAGTTGCCGCTGTCATCGTGCCATTCATAGGCATAACGCACCGCGATACGGTTACCCGTGAATGTCCATAGCTCTTTGATCAACCGATATTCTTGTTCCTTGATCCATTTCCCAGTCAAGAATTCCTGAGCTTGTGCGCGATTATTCGCAAATTGAGCCCGATTGCGCCATTTGGTATCAAGCGTATAAGCGGTGGCAACTTTGGCTGCATCGCGAGAATTCCAACCATCTTCAGCAAGCCGTACTTTTTCGATGGCAGTTGCTTCAGTAAACGGAGGTAGTGGTGGTCTAGACATACTTTGCTCCAAAGTGATATTGAGTTTCAAGGTCTTGTGTGATCTCGAAGCTCAATATACAATTGTTCTAAACTGAAATAATTGAGTAATATTAGAATTATCTATTACAAATAATGAAATAATAGAACTTAAGTGTTGAGGCGCTGTACGATGGATAAATTTGAAACAATGCGGGTGTTTGTAGCAGCGGCAGAATGTCAAAGCTTCGTTGCTGCTAGCCGAAAACTAGACCTATCACCGCCTGCCGTCACCCGGTCGATAGCACAATTAGAACACGCTTTAGGCGTGCGTCTGTTCAATCGAACTACGCGGCATGTTCGACTGACTGATTCTGGTGTACGTTTTTTCGATGATACCAAGCGAATTTTAGAAGATCTTGAGCAAGCTGAAGCTGCTGCTTCAGGCAGTTACACCACGCCCAAAGGTGTTCTGTCTGTCACCGCACCGGTCTTGTTTGGACAAATACACATTGCCCCTATTTTGACCGAATATTTACAACAAAATGCTGAAGTCGAGGTAAGGGCTTTATTCTATGACCGCGTTGGTAATATTCTTGACGAGGGTTTAGATGTGGCAATCCGAATTGGCCCTTTGAAAGATTCAAACATGTTCGCCACCCAGGTTGGCAGTATCCAGAAGGTTGTTTGTGGTTCACCTGACTACTTTAAAAAATACGGTACACCAGATACCCCAAATGATCTAACCGACCATGAAATAATACTCGCATCAACTGCTGAATCTTCAACTACGTGGCAGTTTAAATCATCCGGTGGTAAGGTGGCAGTGAAGCTTTTTCCGCGTTTACATTGTAATCAAAACGGCGCGGCTATTGAGGCTGCTAAGCAGAATTTTGGTATCACCCGGTTGATGTCCTACCAGGTTGGTGAGGAAATACGGGCCGGGAATTTGGTTCGTATCTTACGAGACTACGAGCCTGATTCACTGCCCGTTAACATAATCCATTTGGAGGGACGACAGGCCAACGCCAAGATTCGATCATTCATCGATTTAGCTGTCGCACGACTCAGGGCAAACCCCTTTATTAACCATTGACAGGAAATAACGGGGAAGCACCTATTTGCTCCCCATACCGAGTTATCCTCGAGTCACAATAGCAGGCTCAATCAAGCTCGCTCTTTTAGCCGGTAACCACGATGCAAATATGTTCACTGCCCAAATGGCACCAATTAATAATATCAGTGGTAACCAATTCAAACCGCTTTGCGTACCAGATTGGTCAGACATTAGGTAGTTGAGTCCGAATGTTAATACCACGCCTAGCATCGCGCCCATAGCAGTCAACAAACTGATCTCTATAATGAAAAAATTGACGATTTGTCTTTTAGTGCCGCCCAGTGCCCTTCGAATACCAATCTGTTTTTTACGCTGATTAACAGTGAAGGTGATCAACCCTGAAATACCAAGACCGGTGATCAACATCGCCAACCCACTAATACCTAACAAAGTAAACGAATGACTACCACGACCGTCATACATGCGCTTTTTCGGTCTGGCCAGTGCTTCAACCACAGACACATAACGCCCCGGGGTTTGATACATCACATCGGTGATTTCATCTAATAATGGTTTCGTCCAATCGACATTGAGTTTTAACAGGTAGTTAAGTTCGGCATCGGTTCGGTAGATGAGCAATGGTCTTATTATGGTGTGGTAGTTGCTTAACGTTTCACCAGCTAAAAAGTCGCTGTATACGCCAATAATTTTAACAGGCTCTGCGCCAAGACTCTGCCATAGTGTTTTACCCACAGCACTTTCATCAGGAAAAGTCGCTTTGGCAAAAGCCTCGCTGACCATAACCACCGAAACGTTGCTGCTCACTTGGCCAAATTGGCCTTGTGTAATTTCGCTAGGGTTAAAGTTGCGGCCTTCAACAACGGTGGCATCAATCATGCCCAGCAGGGCTTCGGAGCTATCAAAGCGCTCTATGTAGTTTTCTTTGGCGTCAGCACTGTTGGTTAAATAAACCGTGTGAATGTTATTACGCTGACTGTCGAGCGGAATCTCTGAGGTTAACAAAGTCGCTGTAACCCCTTCAATTCTATTGAGCCTTTCAATGTCTTTATCAATCATTGCACCTACATTGACGGTAGGGTCGAACACCTGATGGCGCACCGCAACCAATTGCTTTTCTGCAAGACCCGTTGGTTGATTCCATAACGCCAAACTGGTCATCGTCTCGAATACCGCATTGGATACAATCATCAAGGTCAGTGCGACCTGTAAAATAACCAACAATGAGGTCGCTTTATTGCGTCTGATGGTGCTAAGAACTTGTTTAGTTTGCATGATCATGCCCCTTTTAACTGACTGGCTGGACTGACGTTAACAATACGCCACACCGGATAAAGACCCACAACTATGGTACTTGCAATAGCCACCCCTATGGAGGCTGAAACCATGCTCCAATCCAGCTGATAAGCCAAGTTCAATACTTCCATGTCGGCAGTATAATCAGACGCATACATACGCACATGTTTCATTAAGGTCAATCCACCGAATGACATCACCACACCTAACAAGCCCCCCATCAAACCAATCATCATCACTTCGAGCAGGTATTGGCCCATGATAATTTTTTTCTTGGCACCCAAGGCGCGGCGCAAGCAAACTTCTTTTGACGTTGATAAAAACTTGGTCAGCAACATGCCCACCGCATTAACTAGGCAGACAAAAAAGAACAGATAAGCCAATAGGTTAAGCGTTTCTTGGCGGCCACCACCAAAGCGGGCCATTGCATATTGTTCATCAATATTAAGAATAAAATTCAAGATAGGACGAGGAAAACGACCATAACCTTTTTGTTCGACAACGTACTGTTCGGCAAACGCTCGGTATTGCTGTGCATCTGCCGGGTTGTCGATTTTCGCCCAGAAATTAACCCAGGTACATTCAGAGCTCAACAAGCCCTGTAAGTCAGTGGTAGTAAAAGCCAAACGTTTGCCTGCATCTTGCGGATGACAGCTCATTCTTTGACTACGCTGGGCATTAATGTCTAGTGCAAACTGATACGGTATAAATGCATCGTCAAAGCGGCTAGAACTGTATGAACCATCGAATATGCGTCTTGGCGTGCTCCAATCATCTAACACGCCAACAACTGTTGCTTTACCCGTGCCTACGACTATTTGCTCACCAATACTGTCGCGGCCACCAAAAAGCTGGTCGTTGGTTTTTTTACTGATCACAATGACTGGTGCACCATTTTCACTTTTTGTCCAAGCCTTACCGTAGATAAATCGCGCGCCAAACATATCAAAAAAGCTGGCGGTAGTGGCGTCAACCATGGCTTGAATTGGCCGAGAACTCTCTTCTTGAGCATCAAGAATAGGAAAAACTTTAAAGTTAAACGTTTGCTGTGACGCCACGGTTTTGGCATTAAACAGGTTAAGTGCATCACGATAAGTCAGGTTAACCATGCGCTGGGGCAAAGTAACATCGCGAGCATCGGCATGACGGCTGTCCATTCGAACCAAAAACAGTTGGTCACTCAATCCTGGCAAAGGCACTTTTCTGGCCTGATGACCAATGGTAACCATGGTCATTAACATACCAATGCCAATACCAATGGTGGCGACCATCAAAGCAGTCAGCCCGGTACGATAATGCAGGCTTTTGAATGCCAGTTTTAAATTGTATTTAAACATGCTGCCCCCTTTTATACTGCGATTGCTTCACGCTGTTTGATGTCGTTTACCTGACCATCAAGTATTTGAACGTTACGATGCGCTCGCTTAGCCAGTTGATTGTCATGGGTCACCATGATGATAGTGGTGCCCTTTTTATTGATGTCTTCAAGCAATTCCATGACTTGTCTGGCCATTAGGGTGTCGAGGTTACCAGTTGGTTCATCGGCCAGTAAAAAACGCGGGCTACCGGCGATGGCACGAGCAATGGCCACACGCTGCTGCTGTCCACCTGAGAGTTGTCCGGGAAAGTGTTTCATCCTTGATGCCAAGCCCACCATTTCGAGTGCTTCTTCTATACGCTTTTTACGGTCAGCACTTTTAAGGCCACGGTAACATAAGGGGACATCCACATTGTCAAACAACGTCAAATCAGGGATAAGGTTAAACCCTTGAAAAATAAAGCCAATTTTTTCGTTACGAATGGTCGACAGCTTGTCATCAGACAGACCAGATACATTTTCGCCATCAAGAAAATAATCACCTTGAGAGTAATTTTCTAGCAATCCGGCGATGTTTAAAAAGGTCGATTTACCTGAGCCTGAAGGGCCGGTGATGGCAATGAATTCACCTTCTTCAACATGCAGGTTCATATCCCGCAAAGCATGGGTTTCAATCAACTCGGTGCGGTAAATTTTGCTGACATTGTTCATTTTTAACATCATGTTTTTCCTTTATTCTGAGCTGTTTATTACGAGATTCTTTATTGCGATTGTTGTTACTGAGCTTTTTTATTGCGAGATGTAAAGCTGCTGTTTGTCACTAAATTCACTAAAACTAGATATGATGATCTTGTCACCTTCTTTAAGGCCAGAGACAATTTCGACTTCACCCATGCTTTTTGCACCTACCTGTATTTGTGACCTAACGGCACTTTTTTCATTAACAACATAAGCCAGTCGGCCACCACCAGACTCAACAAACGCCCCGCGCCGCACTTTTAATACGTTGTTTCTTGATTCAATTAATACCCGAGCCGATACTCGCTGATTTTGACGCAAACCTGTGGGTGTTTCAAAGCTAAAACGCACGCGCCCGGCAACTTGACCATTAATGACCTCGGGCGATATCGCTGTTAACTCACCCATATGTTTTTCGCCGTTGAACGAAATTTCGGTGGCAAGGCCTACACCTAAATCGTCGGCGTAACTTTCAGGAATGTTCACTTCAATTTCAAAAGCGGTTAAATCAACAACAGAGATTAACGATTGGTTTTTGTTAACCGCATCTTTTTCATTGATGTTAACTGCACCAACCACGCCGTTGAGCGGTGAACGCAAGTTAAGGGCTTCGATTTGACGCTTAAGGTCGTTAACCACGAATTGTTGGCGGTCAAATTGGAGTTTTTTTGCGGTGAGTTCAAATTCGAGTTTTTCTTTTTGCAGCTGTTCGTTTTGCAATGCATGGTTATGTTGCAACTTGGCTTTTTTGAGTTTAACCACTTCTTGCTCGTATTCTTCTTTGCTAATTAAGGCGTTTTTTATGCTGACCTCGGCTCGTACTGAATAAGCATTGGCCGCTTCTAAATCAACACTGGCCATTTCGGTTCGTTGCCTGTTATCGAGCAATGCCGCCTTTGTTTCAATTTTTTGTCGACCAACCTCTACTTGCATTTCTTGTTGGCGCGCTGACTCTTGATCAAACTGGTTTTTCAGTTCAGGGCTTTCGATGGTTGCCAGAATCTGACCTTTTTCAACCCTATCTCCCGCTTGAACATTGAGCGACACCGTACCGTTAGACGGAGAAAACAAGGTAGGACTAACCGCCGCCACAATTTTACCTTGCACGGCCAAATCTCGTTGTAAATCACCGCGTACGACCGATGCAAAACGCAGACTTTGTTCAGACACCGTAAAATCAGAACTATAAAGACTAGAAAACCCAGGGGCTGCAAACCAAACGGCAATACTCAAACCTACCGCCGTTGCCAAACCTACTGTCAGACGTTTTTTCAATTTGCTTACGGGTGCTACTTGTACGTCTTGACTGGAGGTATCTTTTATCATTGCTATTCACCTGATTATCGTCGAATTGTCGAATCACCTGAACTCACATAATTGCAAGCATCTATACAAACCGTATTACAACGATCATGCCAAAGTGTATCTTACTGTTTTTATTGAATATAAATTTTGATTGTGAACAGTATTTTACGTTCGGACACCTTGCGGACACCTGTGGACACGGTTTTTTGTCGATAAATAAGGTTATATATTTAGTTATATTTTGACGTATAATCCGCGACAACTGAGTAATTTATATTATTGTCGCCCATTTGATGATTACACAAAATGGGCGATAACACGTTAATTATTATCATTGTCGCCCAAATCATGCGATACATCTAAGGGCGATAACTTCAGTATTTTATTTACTATCGCCGTTTTTGTGCTTGTTAAATATTCTTATTTTCATATATTATGAAGCGATAGGACTTTTCATTGTTGTGAGATTTGAGCAAATGTCATTCATTGGACGTAAAACCGAGCTGGGTGTTTTAAACCAGATGGTCATGAAAAAAACAGCAAAGTTGCTAGTGTTGACTGGGCGTAGGCGGGTGGGAAAAAGTAAACTGCTCAATCATTATGGGCAAAATATTTATAAAAATCAGTTCTATAAATTGGTTGGTATGCCGCCTCAGGCACAAAATAGAAAATCAACTGAACTCAGTAATCTCGCAACACAAATGGCCGAAACGTTCCAAACGATCACACCAAAGCTTAATGATTGGAATGAGGCCTTGTTCGCCATAGGCAGCTACGTCAAGAACGGTCATTGCCTACTATTGATTGATGAAATCAACTGGTTTGGTAAAACCGATGACAATATCTCGGGCAGTCTTTTTACGCTATGGGAAAATAAGCTTCAATACCTGCCCAATTTTACCTTGATACTCAGCGGCTCTCTAGCCAGTTGGATAGACCAACATTTTCTCAAGTCCGAAGCTTGGTATGGACGCATTGCCTGGGAGCATGTATTGCAACCTATGCCCTTGCCCGATGCGTTAAAGTTTATCCCTAGTTCCATCAGAAAACGTTTAACCCCACTTGAACAATTACGTTACCTCATGATTAGCGGTGGTGTACCCAGCTATTTGTTGGCCTTTGATTATGCAGTATCTCTTGAAAACAATCTGACCCACCATGCCTTTACGTCTGGAGGATACTTTTTCAATGAATATGAACGCCTGCTCAACGACTTATACAGAACCAAAGGCAAACGTATCAGGAGTATACTAGAAGCCCTTTGCAACAAAAAAAGCACGGCTGACGAAATTGCTCAATCTTTAGGGGTTAGTAAGGCCAACGGTCATCTTTATGATGATCTGCAAATGATGATCATGAGTGGTTTTATTCAAGAGACGACAATGTGGGACTTTTCAACACTCAAAAGAAGCCAACGAAACCGGCAATATACCCTAAGCGATCCGTATCTTCGATTTTATCTCAAGTGTATTGAACCAAACCGCGAAAAAATACAAAGCGGAAATTCATCGCTACCGAAAAACCTTGATTCATTTTTGGGCCTTCAGTTTGAAACGGTATTACGTCAAAATATGCAACTGGTTTATGCCATTTTGGGTATCAATCAAGATCACGTCTTGCAAAGCGGCCCCTATCAAACCAAAGGTTTGCAAATCGACCTAGTGATCCAAACACGTAGATATCTCTATATTGTTGAAATGAAGTTTCAACTTGACCCACTCGGACCTGAAGCGGTGCGTAATATGTTACAAAAATTAGAGCGTTTCCCTCCAGTCCCCGGGTTAAGTATTAAAACGGCCTTCATCCATGTTAGCGGTGCAAAAGACAGTGTAATACAAAATGAAGATGTCGATATCTGTGAAAATCTTTTTGATCATATTGCCTAAGCTCTCTACGCTTTAAGTTAACACCGACAATGCAAAGAGCTGTCCAATGCAAAAATTCGATCTGGGGTTTGCCCTAATTTATCTACTTGATGACAATCTCGCTGAGGTAATCATTAACGAGGGGGTCGAGATGGACATCACCGCGATGGAGCAATATCACGATTGGATTGATCAACACATGAGCGACCCATGCTTTTTAATGATCAATAAACTCAACCAATATACTTATAGCTTTGACGCTCAGCGACACTTAATCCAACTCGACAAAGTCAAAGCAGTAGCCGCCGTGTGTTACACTTCCATAGCAGAAAAAGCCACCCGATTTGTAGTCGATATGCCACGTAAAGTGACATGGCAATTCGAAACATTCGACAACCGCAAAGCCGCTTTGCAATGGTTGGCCTTTTGTCAGGACGAATTAAAACACATTAACCCTTTACCCTAAAACCACGAAAGAACACTGATGAAAATAGAAGATACCAGCCGCTTGGCTTTTGCCTTAATGAACGAAGATGACGCCGAATTATTGTTTCAACTCGACCAAGACCCCGAGGTGATGCGGTATATTAACGGCGGCCACATGACCACGATGAAAGAAATACATGAAGTATCTCTACCTAGATTGAAGAGCTATACCGACCCTCAAACCGGCTGGGGCATGTGGAAGCTAACTATTAAAGAAGACAATACATTCATCGGCTGGGTACTGGTACGGCCCATGGATTTTTTCAGTGACAACCCCCAACCACATAATTTGGAACTAGGCTGGCGTTTAATGCGCAAAGCCTGGGGCAAGGGTTACGCCACCGAAGCAGCACTGGCCATCAAAAATGCGTTGGTTGAACAACAGGGGATCACCCAGTTTTCAGCTTTGGTTATCGACGGCAATGACGCATCAGTTAACGTAATGACTAAACTGGGTTTGCAGTATCTTAAAACCGATATACACAAAGACCCGATGGGCGATATCGAACTCCTTTATTATCAAACACCTTAATTTTTGGCCACACAGTCAAGTATGCGTTTTTTTAGTTGGCTAAATCAATTTACGTAATACGGACATTTTATAGTATTAGAATCAGACACTTGAGCCTTGATCTCATTTGTGAGCGTATTTGGATTAAATAGCATTGTGAAACAAGTTACCCACCTTCGCTGGGCGAGTGGTGTACATGAAACGAGTGCCCGCCACCCCCGTTATTTCCTGTAGGTAGGGATATTGTCAGTTTTGGTATGTGACTGGGGACTGTAAAAACCCACCATGTTAGGCAAGGGGTTATCTTCGCCGTTGGCTACAGATAGCATCCCTTCAAGATTGCCATGTACATCAATTGAAAGCGCTGTGTTGTCTTCATTGGGGGTGAGGATTATTTTATCAATAACCTTTCTCACCAGTTCAACACCTTCATGTTTGGTGTTTTCATTGTTCAGGCTTTCGCTCAGTCTTGTGATTTCCTCGCGGTAGCGCTCGGCCAGATCGGGGTTTAGCGTGGCTGCGGCTTGAGATAGACTATCAAGTTCGCTTTGTGTTTGTTCTATCTCGGCGGTTATGCGGGTTAGTTCTTCTTTTACCTTATCATTGATAATGCCCTGCGTTATGGCCTCAATGAGGTTAGATTCTTCTTTTTGAAGTTTTTCAAGCTTGGCTGTGGCGCGGGTTGTATTGGTGCTTTGTTGTCCGGCGAGCGCTTTCATTTGTGCTTCATACTCGGCGCAAAACGCTTTAAACAATTCGGGTTGTAAGAGGTTGTTTTGTACCGCGCTAAATGCGGCTTTTTCTAATTCATCAACCCGTATGGACAGGTGATTATCACAGGTGCCTTTGCGTCTGGCACTTGTGCAGTAATAGCGCGTTGCTGACATTTTATTGTAACCGCCATCACAGCAACCGCACTGAATTAGACCAGAAAGCAGCGTTTTAGGTCTGCGCGCTTGCTCAGGCCGCTGCGGCTTGGCTGTGTCTTCTTGCCTTACTTTGGCGTTATCCCATAAATCTTGCGCAATGATGCGCAGTTCTGGCACGTCTTTTATCACCCATTCTTCAGGTGGATTGGGGCGCGAAACACGCCTATCGGTGAGCGGGTCTTTGATATATCGGTTTTTATTCCAAACCATCCGCCCTATAAAAAGCTCATTATTAACAATCCCTGTGCCCTTGCTTTTCTTGCCGGTGATCGTGGTGGCTGCCCAACCTCTATTATTGGGGGAAGGGATACCCTCTTTGTTTAAGCCCATAGCAATCAACCTTGGGCTTTTGCCGTTGGCATATTCTTCAAATATTCGCCTGACAATCTCGGATTGTATGGGGTTGATTGTGCGCTCACCCCGTACAGGATCGCCAGCTTGGTTGAATTGTCGCACGATATCATAACCGTAAACTTTGCCGCCGCCTGATTTTCCTTGCTCGACACGCCCACGCAAGCCGCGTCTTGTCTTAACACCTAAGTCCTTTAAGAACTTGGCGTTCATATAGCCGCCTATACCGATATCAAGATCCGTGACAATGTTGTTGTTGCTCAGAGAAAACATCGGAATTTCAGCATAGGTGAGGCGCTTAAAAATACCTGCAACGTGTTCTTGGTCGCGAGATATTCGGTCAAGGCTTTCAGTGACCACCATATCGAACTTTTTGCCAGCAGCATCGGCAAGTAATTTTTGCAGCCCAGGGCGGTTCATGGATGCGCCAGAAATGGCATGATCGCTGTAGGTTTCTAGGATTGTCCACCCCATGCGCTGCGCGTGTTCTGTGGCTTGCCTGATTTGATCTTCTATGCTCGCTTCTCGTTGAAGCTCTGAGCTATATCTTGCATAAATAGCAACTCTATATGTCATCGGAATCCTTCCTTTCTTGTGCCTCCTTGTGGGTTTTAAAATCGCGCTCGGCTGCGCGTCTTGCCATGAAGCGGACAATTTCAATCAGGTTGGATTGCTCACACTGCGCATCGTTTTGCGCCTCTTTCCAATCGCTATTGATTTTGTCTGTCCGCGCATCTCTCATAGGCCTAAATCCTGATGCTGTGATTGTTGTGAGTTGGCGGCTTTGCGTACCTCGCAATGGCGCTCGAACTTATCTATCATGGCCTCATCGGCTTCATATGCCCCATCAATAAAATCTGAGGCTTGCTCAAAATCGTAATTTCCACTCAAGTCTTGCGCTTTTATGCCCTCTACGGCTTGCCCAAATTCAAATTGTTGGGGGCTATCTTGCGGATAATCAGATTCCGCCAATTCCATTTGATCATCCCAGTATTTTTCCCATTCCATTGCCGCTTTGAATATGGTTTCTTGCTCGATATTGTATATTTCATCCGCGAGTTGCTGGCTTAAAGGCTCACCGTTACCGATGCAGGTATAGACTTCTACGCCCGTGCATTTTAGCCGCCGAACTATTTCAAGGAGATTGCCCCGATTGAGCGCTAAACGCTCAATATCGTTTGTCATGAGAACGTCGAATTTACCAGCTCTGGCATCCCGCAACAGGTTCATAACGCCTCGGCGGCGATTGGGTGAGGCGATATGCCGTGTGTCACTGTAATAACCCACATGTTCATATTCATGCCTGTCTAGCTTTTGGTAGCACCCCCGAAACTGTTCTTTAATGGGCACTTCAAAATCTTTGTCCAGATATTTGCTGGCGTAAAATGCGTATCTATCCATGATATTCTTCCTTTCTGGTTAACTTGATGCTCATAGGCCTAGCTCCGGTTTTGGCCTGTTGTCGTTGGTGTATGTCTGGTGTACGTGTTGTGCTTTATCCATGGCTGCACGGCCAAAGGTCACGCGCAAATCAGCAAGGCTTTGATGGCCTTTAAGGACTTTGATAAATCCAGCTCTGAGCGTTTGCATGTCCTCTTGCTGGGCGTGGCGTAACTTGGCGAACTGGTTTTGAATGGTGCGCCGTTGTTGTAGCTGGCTATCAATCAAATCTTGTTTTTCTTGTGCATCGCGCTTTTGACTGATTTTGGCTTCACGCTCGTTTTGTAAACGGGTTGCTTTTGATTTGCCCGTCATCGCATCCCATATGCGGCGCAACCCTTTACGCATTTTGTTTTGACGTGTTTTAGTTTCTTCTAATTTGCGATTTTTCAATGTAATTTTAAGGGTTTGCCGTGCTTTCTTTTGTGATTGCAACAGTACTGCTTTTTGCTGTAAGAACGGCTTTTGCTCTTTGTCGTGAATGGTTTTTAGTTCGCCGGAATAGCGCTTATATAAAGCCTTAAGCTCTTTGCTCATCATGGCTTTTGTGGTGGTTACACTGGGTAGCGTTTCGGGCGAACCCAAGCGCTCTTTCAATGCTTTTGCCTTGATGCCAGTAGCACGGCTCAAGGAAAAAATCTCGCCATGCCAATCAACTGCCACAAAGCCCCGTTTATCGCCACGTGCCAGCATATAACCCGCATCGGTCAGGGCATTGGTAAAGGCCTGCTTGTTATCCGCCATTTGCCAGCATTGTTGCAAGGCGGCTTTGATGGCCTTAGGGTTTTGGTTATGCCTTTTCGACTGCTGCCATTCGGCTAACGTGAAGTTGCGCGGGTCGCGGCTTTGTTTGTCTTCAAAGCCTTTGGGGAGTTTCCAGCCATGTTCGATAAACAAATCTTTGGCTATGGTGTTAAGCTTGCGCTTAAAAAAGGGCAGATGAACGGCTTTAAGGCCGTTATCGTTTTTAATCCGTGACCAGACACAATGCGCATGGCGGCGACCTTCTTTTTCATGAAAGACAATACAGCGGGGCTGATTTTGTAACCCCAATTCTTGCTCAATACGGCCAATCGCATTTTCAAAGTCTTCAATCGGCACGGTCTTGTCTTGTGGCGGGTTGAGGCTGAGAGAAAACAGATATTGTTTACAGCGTGTACCACGGCTCACCGCGTAGGCTTCATTGAGCGCACCCGCAACATCATTGGCAACAAATCCGCGCACTTGATGTGTTTCCACATGCTCGTTTTCATCATTCAAAAGATGAAGCGCTAATTGCTTGCCACCTGCGCGTTGTGAAGCTTTCAAGATCATGGCTTTAACCCCAAACCCTTGATCAGAGTTTTGCGCATCCATTGGATGGCCAAGTAAGACTCGTTGAGCTGTTCCTCAATCTCAGCACTTGGTAAGTCCAACGTGCCTTGGTTTGCGTGCATGGCCAATTGGTTCAGGTTGTTGGCAATCCTTGACTCACCAAGCAAAAGTAACAATTTTGATAACGCTTCATGGTCAAGGGTCGATGCTTTGGCATTGAGTGTGCGTTTGATAGCCTCGATATCACCAAAGACATACGACCGAATAAATGCACCTTGTGAGACACGTAAATTCGCAGCCATAACCTTTAACTGTTCGCGCTCATCAGCGCTTAAACGAACGCAAAAGGGGCTTAATGTTGATTGCTTGTTACTCATATCAAAACCTCAATTCTTGGGGTTACTACACACGTCGATTAGGCGTTTGGCCGCCAGTCATCCATCGGCGGGGTGATGTTATGAACATCCTTGATTTGTATATCGCGGTAGCGATCAGGTAGCGGTGCTGCTCCATGCGGCTTTAATATCAAGCGCCCATGGCATGTCTCGCCGCTTAATTGGCCATTGATCCGCTCGAATACCGTGCCTATCTTGAGCAAGTAATTCCGTTCTTCATCTTCGATATGAAGGTGAACATCGAAATCTCTAAAAGGGTTATTTTTGTGTGTTTTGTTATCGGTCATTGAAAGCCTCCTGCTTTGTCTTTATTTTGGGTTGAATCTTCATAATAACCCTATGGTTGTTAAGGCCAGATTAACTATCGCTAAAGTTGTATACAATTCGTCTCTAATTTAGCTTAAAAGCATATTATCGTAATGGACGCTGAGCACGGCCTATGGAAATATTGGCCGTTAAAAATACCCCTCAAAACTTTTTCAAAATTGTTATTTTTTGCACCAAAAAAATCGAGTTTCTCGCTTGATTTACCCCATAGGAGGGCTTTGTGTTTGATTAAATTGTGCTTTGGCCAAACCCTCACGGGTCCTAAAGGCTTGTTCATGGCGCATCTCTGACAATGCTTGTTGTAGTCGTCTATCGCCTTGGTTTAGCTTGCCTATGCGTTCAGCCTCCAAAGATGAGTGAACCCGTTCTTCGATTGCACCGCCTATGGTGTAATGCAATTCTTGGTTATGGCTGGGGCGAGTGCTACGCAACCGCTTAAGCTCCGCTTTGGTGATCATTTACACCAACTTTTTAGGTTTGCGGTTCAATAAAAACCGTGTGATACCGCGTAAAAAGCTATCGCCATGCTCTGGATCTGGATCATATTCGGTAACAGGTAAGGCCGTGTAGTAGGGGTCGTTTCGCAGTCGCAGCGCTCTACGGCCAGCACGCAAAACAATGATATTGCCGCTGTCAGGCTGTAACAGTCGGCCAATTTGTTCGGGGTTAAGCACCGCAACATCGCGGTAAGATTTTTGCCGTGTGCGGCGGTCTTTGGTGACATGTGTTTTTTGTCCCAATGCCGTACTGAGATATTCAAGGTTTGAGGGGTGATTGCTGCCCATGAACAGCACCACATCGGCATTGCCAGTAAACGCTTGGTACGTATTTGGGTAAGCTGCTTTCATGCCTTCTACGTCTTGGGCGATACCAACGAATGTTTGCCCGTAAGAACGCCCAACGGGCAAGACGACCTCTAAAGTCTGGTTGTAGCCTTGGGCTTGCAGCTCGTCCACAATCGTAAGGCACTGGCCTTTTTTCTCGCGCACAGATTCAAATGTGTAAGCGGTTAAATTGGTAAAAATTCGCATCAATGGTTTGAGTTCTTCGCGAATGGATAACACAGGCGCACACAGTGAAAACACGACATCATCACGGGTTTTAAGGTCTGATAATGGGCGCGAGGTTTTGCTGAGCATATGGCGCACACTGGGTAAATCCAGCCATTTGGTTTGCTCCTGCAAAGTCGATAATAGATTGCCGGATGTTTCCCCGCTGGCCTCAACAAAAGCCGCCGCGCCCCCGACCACTGCCCCCTGATGGGCGGTGTTCTGGCGCATCAATTTATATAGGAGTTCGCGGGCTTCCTCTGGTGAGGTGTCGAGTTCGCCATGCTCATCAACAACCCTTAAGCCGTGCACGATAAGCTCCCGCATAAAGCCCAAATTGTGATCTTTTTCTTCGTGAAAACTGAGGATATGCAGAATCAAACTGGCAACAAACCCCCGTGATGTATCAGTAAAATAAGGGGTCTTTGAGCCAGCAGGGGTGACCACTAAAGCCTCGGCCAATCGCACAGCCCATTTCACCGCA